>JAESQB010000047.1 GCA_016765375.1 Flavobacteriaceae bacterium
TTGTGTTAAATAGTTTAGAGGTTTTTAATATCTCACAAATTCTTGTTATCCTAAAAACCACCTTAATTTCGGGCTTATTTTCCATACTGTTGATATCCCTTTTAAGCATTCTATTTAGTAAAAAGGTGGTATGAGAAAATCACTTTTAATAGGATTGGTGATTTTTACTGGACTACTGTTTACAGCAAGGCTTTTTTATCTCCAAATTTACAATACCTCTTTTGACGAACTCTCTCAGAATAATGCTATAAAAATAAAATACGAGTACCCTAAAAGAGGATATATTTTTGATAGAAACGGCGTTCTTCTGGTCTCAAATCAACCTGCTTACGATATCATGGTAATCCCAAGGAATATTACCAATTTAGACACGCTAGCCTTTTGTAAGCTGCTTAAAATAGACCGTAAAACATTCGATTCTAAATTAAAAAAAATAAAGCGTTACTCTTCGCGTATACCTTCTGTATTTATACCCCAACTTACCAAAAATGANTTTGCTTACATTTCGGAAAAAATGTATTCCTATAGCGGNTTTTATATNCAGAAAAGAGCTTTAAGGGANTATCANGTNTCNCATTCNGCCAATGTNTTAGGNTATATNGCAGANGTTAATAGNANNACANTAAANANNCAANCTTATTANAAAACAGGAGATCTTATTGGNANACAAGGCGTTGAATTTCAATACGAAACACAATTACGAGGAACAAAAGGGGTGAAATACATCCAAAAAAACAAGTATAACCAAGATATAGGACCCTATAAAAACGGGATTTTTGACACCGTTCCCTCCAGAGGGAAAGACATTAGCCTTACCATAGATAATACATTGCAGGAATACGGCGAAAGACTTATGCAACACAAGCGTGGNGGCATTNTAGCCATTGAGCCCCAAACGGGAGAAATACTAAGTATGATCACAGCGCCCAATTATGACCCCTCATTACTCGTGGGGCGCGAACGCTCAAAAAATTTCAACCGCTTACTTTACGACACCCTTACCAATGCAAAGCCTCTTTATGACAGAGGNTTATTAGCGCAATACCCTCCAGGGTCTCCCTTTAAAGTTATTAATGCTTTAATAGGACTTCAAGAAGGTGTCATCACTACCAAAGACAAATTTTATTGTAACCACGGATTTAAATACGGNAAAAAAGCATTTATGGGATGCCATTCCCGAACCGGTTATATTGGTATAAATGTTGGCATTTATGAATCTTGTAACGCCTATTTCGGAAATGTNTATAAAGAAATTGTAGAACATTANGACACCTCTCAAGAAGGNATTGATAATTGGCGAAAGCATGTAACAAGTTTTGGTTTTGGAAACTACTTGGGTAACGACTTGTCTGTAGGAAGGCCAGGGCATATCCCCGATTCAAAATATTACAATAGAAAATACAATTACCCCCAACGCAAATGGTATGGCGTCAACACCATGTCTAATGCTATAGGACAAGGTGAGGTAGAGACCACGCCCATACAATTGGCAAATATGACTGCGGCCATTGCCAATAGAGGTTATTATTACACCCCACATATCATAAAGGCAATAGACGGTGAAACAAAAATAGATTCGGCTTTTACCAAAAAAAATCACACCACCATAGAGCCTCGCCATTTTGAACCTATAATACAAGGTATGTTTGACGTGTTTAAGAATAATAGAGGAACAGCTAGGCATTTACAAATTCCAGGGATAGACATTTGTGGGAAAACAGGAACTTCTGAAAATTTTGTTCGTATAGACGGCAAACGTGTTCAACTTACTGACCATTCCATTTTTATAGCTTTTGCGCCAAAAGATGATCCTAAAATTGCGATTGCCGTTTTTATAGAAAATGGCTATTGGGGCTCACGTTCGGCTGGTAGAGTAGCTAGCTTAATGATAGAAAAATATTTAAAAGGAAAAATAACACGAACAGATCTAGAGGCTTATGTTTTAAACACAAGTTTGGAAGAAGAATACAACAAGCCTTATAGTGGAGAACCCTTTTTAATAAATCAATAATGGCTGCCTTTAAATATATCGTCCGTTTAGATTGGGTTATTATCTTCTTGTATTTAGCATTGGTAAGTATAGGATGGGTAAATATATATTCGGCCTCATGGGATCCATCAATAGTTGATTTTGTAGACTTTGATCAAATATATTTCAAACAGTTAATCTGGATTGGCTTAAGCCTCATACTCATTGTATTTATTTTAGCAATAGACTCAAAGTTTTACGAGCGTTTTTCCAGTATTATATACCTTGCTGCCTTAGTTTTATTATTGGGTTTATTCCCCTTTGGGAAAACAATAAACGGGGCTACTTCTTGGTATAATTTTGGAGGCCTTGGCTTACAACCAGGAGAATTTGCAAAAGCNGCAACAGCACTTGCNCTTGGCAAATACATTAGTGATATTCAAACCAATATAAGACGGTTTAACCATCAACTAAGGGCCTTTTTAATAATATTCTTGCCTTCATTATTTATAGTTTTACAGCCCGACCCAGGAAGTGCCTTAGTTTTTGGAGCCTTTTTATTTCCTTTATTTAGAGAAGGGCTTCATCCTTTTTATTTATCCTTAGGTTTTATTGCTGGCTTCCTTTTTGCCGTAACACTAGCCTTTGGTTTAAAATGGGTAAGTATAGGCCTCTTAGCAGTCGTGATTTTTATTTATGCCCTAAACAGAAAAAAAAGAGGCAGTTTTTCGAAATTTGCTACTGTAGCCGTTATAGGTCTGGTTTTTGTGTTTTCGGTAAATTATATTTTTAATCAGGTATTTGAACAACGGCATAGAGACCGCTTTAATATTGTTTTAGGAAAAGAAGTAGATACCCAAGGCATAGGCTATAATATAAATCAAAGCCAAATTGCCATTGGTAGTGGTGGCCTAACAGGCAAAGGTTGGCTTCAAGGTACGCAAACCAAAGGAAGGTTTGTTCCCGAACAGCATACCGATTATATATTTAGTACTGTGGGTGAAGAGTGGGGTTTTCTAGGAGCCTTTTTAGTAATAATACTCTTTGTAATGCTAATTATTAGAATAATCATTAAGGCCGAAAGACAAAACTCACAATTTAGCAGGGTTTATGGTTATGGGGTAGCATCAGTACTCTTTTTTCATTTTCTTGTCAATATAGGCATGGTAAGCGGCTTACTACCAACCGTAGGAATACCCCTNCCCTTTTTAAGTTATGGAGGCTCAGGCTTGTGGAGTTTTACCATTTTGCTATTTATATTTGTAAAATTTGACAGTCAGAGACATATAAATCGTTGATGGAAGTAATCCCTTCATTTAAAATTCTTCAAAACATTTAACAAAGGATTAAGATGGCCTTATAAAAGCGTATAGTAATTTAGCTTTTCAATTTTTTTAATGAAACGAGCATGAACTTTTTTAATCAAAAAATACCCTCAAGGGTATGATTAAAATAAGCTCATGAGAGAACGAGTGTAACGAGTGGTTATCCCGTAACAAGTACGGGACAGGCTGGTTCTCAAATTTTGGAATATTTTTTCCAATACAAAATTTTAAACATATGAAAGCTCTTAACTTTTTCTCCATTTTATTTTTTTTTACATTCTTCTCTTGGAGTCAACAGTCTAAGATAAATGGCATAAGCTTTGTCGCTTCACGCGATACAATAAATCAAAAGCATATTAATCCGGTTGTAAATATTAATGCTAATTACGCTGCCATCATGCCTTTTGCATTTCTGCGAAGCACCAAGGATTCTATAATAAAATACAATTCAAACAGGCAATGGTTTGGCGAATCGAGAAGAGGTGTGAAACAGTACGTGCAAAGCCTTAAAAAGAATAATATAAAGATTATGCTAAAGCCTCAAGTATGGATCTGGAGAGGTGAATATACGGGCTTTATAAAAATGAATACTGAAGCGGGTTGGAAAGAATTAGAAAAAACCTATTCAAAATTTATTTTAGATTTTGCAAGCTTAGCAAACGACTTGCAGGTAGAATTATTTTGTCTGGGAACAGAACTCGAACAGTTTGTAGCGCAACGCCCACAATTTTGGTTTACATTAATTAAAAAAATAAAAACCATTTACAAAGGTAAACTCACCTATGCCGCCAATTGGGACGAGTTTAAACGCATCCCTTTTTGGAAAGAATTAGACTATATAGGTGTAGATGCTTATTTTCCTGTTAGTGAAAATAAAACCCCAAGCATTGCAGATTGCAAACTGGGTTGGGCAAAACATAAGCCGGTTATTAAAGACCTTTCAAAAGCACATAACAGACCCATTTTATTTACCGAATTTGGTTACCGAAGTGTCGATTTTACGGCTAAAGAACCATGGCGTTCAGACCGAGAATTAAATGTGGTGAATTTACAAGCACAGGTAAATGCTACAAAAGCATTGTTTGAGGAATTTTGGAAAGAAGATTGGTTTGCGGGAGGTTTTATTTGGAAATGGTATCACAATTACGAAAGCTCTGGCGGCAAAGACAACAACAGGTTCACCCCCCAAAACAAGCCCACTGAAGCGCTTATTAGAAGGCAATTTGGCGCAGGCATTTAAAATTTACCTCTAGGAAATATGCTTTAAATAATAATTGTGGATCTCTTTGGGACTGGCACCAAGCCTTTTTTTAATATGAATTATTAAAAAATGAAACTGCAATTTCCAAATGCCATTAATTTCATAACGCCTGGCCGAGGTGATTAACCATTTTTTAATGATCACAAACTGTTTTCTAGCATAAAGCTTGTTAATAAGATCATTATCTTCATAAATTATAAAATCTTCATCAAAACCACCTATTTCTTCAAACAGGGCTTTGCATATAAACTGGCTCTGATCGCCACCTCTACATATCTTCCAATTAAATTTAGTAAACCACCCTGCTAAACGCAATTCCCATCGCCTACTGTCAAATTTCATCATAAAACACCCCGCCTTATAGTTTCTGGATATTTTATCTAAAATTAAACCATCAAAGCTTTTTGGNGGGAAAGAATCGGCATGAAGAAAATACAGNACCTCCCCACTAGCAACTCTAGCACCGGCATTCATCTGGCAAGCTCTTCCTCTTGATGATTCAATAAAAACAACCTCTTTAAATAAAGTGGCTTTTGCTCTTGAATTATCAGTACTGCCCCCGTCAACAACAATAATTTCTTTAATGTTTTTTGAAGATGAATTTTCTACCAAATGCTCAATAAGCCCTTTGATCGTTTTTTCCTCATTTAAAATCGGGATAATAACCGAAATCTTAGTCTTACTCATTTAAACTCCANTTATACTCTTGATATCTTATTTTTGCCTTTGGCGAAATTTTAATGTTTGAATATTTATTCAAAAAATCAATTAAAGANCCTTCTTGTTTAAAGTCTTTACTAAACCATTTAAAAACCCTGGAGAGCTCAACAAGCTCCTCGGTAAGTTTGTTTTTTGAGCCATCGGCTAAAAAAGTTATGGTCATTAAATTTAATTGATCTTCTAATTTTGAAGCAACAAAAGCCCTATTTAACAAGGTTGGGCAAGATACCGAAGCACAATTAATGCCAAAATGAATGCGAGGCTCTTCCATTTTCCGAAGTATTTCATGCTCTATTTCATTTAAGTTATATCGCTTTTTTCCTAAAGTAAAAAAACGAAGATCCCAAGGTTTTGAAATCTCTTTGATGCTTTTNAATGGNTAATTATTAATAATGAGTTTTANGGTAAANGCATTGTATGCATTAATCCAATAGGCCAATTTTTCGGCTTTGCTCCAGGTAGCTTGAGGCNTNTTTTCTGAAAGCAATTTTAAATATGAATTAAATTTCTCTGAATCCCTTTTAAAGCCTTTATAATCAACACGTCCTTCATCAGTAACNTGAGNNTGTAATAANGCATCCCAAATNCTATGGCTAGGNACCTTATGCGGCTTTTGCACTTCAATAAGGCTTTCATCTTTATCCAACTGTATACTATATGTATTATCTATAGCTGGGTTTCTCATAAAACCATGGAAGGTAAAAAACAAAACTGCTATTACACTAATTATAATTTTCTTCATTCTTTCTTGTTAAGGGGTATAATTCTTGTTTTATAAACTCTTTTGGAAAATGGGTATCCCCTTTAAATCCCAATTCAATATCCCGCCCATTATGTGGTATATAATTGGTTTTAAAGAGATAATCCCAGGTACTTAAACTCAATCCAAAGTTAATTCCATAACGTCTATTTTTAGGTAAAAATTTTGCGTGATGCCAAATATGCATCTGTGGATTGTTTAATATATATTTTAAAGGCCCTAGAGGCAATATGAAATTTGAATGGTTAAAATGTCCTATAATGAGTGTTATTATATGCACTANAAACACATTTTCAATATCAAAACCTCCTATTATAGCCAAAGGAACATACAAGCCTGTTCGATACACTAGGGTTTCCATCCAATGGTAACGCAGGTGAGCCGCAAAGCCCATTTGCTTAACCGAATGGTGAACCTTATGAAAATTCCACAAAAAAGGAATGCGATGCAACAGTCTGTGAATCCCCCATTGTGCAAAATCAGAGATTAAAAAAAAGACAATTAACCCTAGAGAAGCAGGCAAAAGGTTGAGATTAATAACTTGAAGGCTTTTTACTGAAAGACCAAAAAGNTTTAGAACTGAATCAAAAACATAAATGGTGGTTTCAGAAAAGGCCACAAAAAATATAAGATTGAAAATAAANAAATTGAAAAACATATAAAACCCATCCAACCAAAAATCTTTTCTTATTTTTTTTTGAGATTTCCGCCAAGGAAAGGCTATTTCAAGCAGCCAAAAAAACAATGAAAGCAGTAGCAACCAATAAAAATAATTAGTCCATGTAGGATTGCTTATTTCATTGATTAAATAATTATAATAACCGCTATAAGCGTTTTTAATAATTTCGATCAAGAGAGCTGAAGTATTTATTTTATCCTAAATTTTCCAAAAGTTTAAACAATAAGGCACTTGCCAAAGCTGCAACTGGTAGTGTGAGTACCCAAGATAGTAATATTTTAGAAATCATTTTTGGATTGGACTTTTTACTTACGCTACTTATTCCAAAAATAGACCCTACAGAAACATGGGTTGTAGAAACCGGCAAGCCGTGAACACTGGCCGTAGTCACCAATAAACCGGTAATCATGTTTGCGGTAAAACCCTGACCCGAATTCATTTNGGTGATTTTNTGGCTCATNTTTTTACCCACTTTTTTTGCATTTAAGAGGCCTCCAACAGCCATAGTTAAGGCAACCGCAATCATCCCCCATTTAATATCTATGGTATTAATAATTAATAAGAGACCAACAATTTTAGGCGTATCGTTTAAGCCTCTGGCAAAACTTACCACGCCAGCACTTAAAAAATGCAAGCGGTTTAAAAGGGTTTGCAAACTCAATCCAAAAATTTTACCTGCATATTCTTCTACCAATTTATTTTTAAAATGAGCCGAAATTGTTTTCTCTGTACTCAAAGTTNCCGTAGCATCCATATTTAAAACANCATTCGAAACTTTGTGTTCTTCTTCTATATAGAAACTNGTGGTTTTAGTCACCCCAANTTTTTTCCTGACAAACCNAAAAATTAGATATAAAACCAAACTCGAAACAGCAGCCAAAAGAGGACTNACNATTAATGGCATTAAAAATGTTTTTCCCAGTTTNGCAAAATTAAAATCCATACCCATGGCCATAACGCCACTTCCAAAAAGNGCGCCTACCAAAGCATGTGTNGTAGATATAGGCATGCCTATTCTAGTTGCTATAAATACCGTAATGGCAGCACCTAATGCTATAGAAATTGCAAACACAGGNCTTTGTATCATCTCGTTTGGAACTAAACCTTTACCCGAAAAGTTCTTAACAAGAGCCTCGGCTAAAAAAATAGCAGCTATCGATCCTGAAAATGTCGTGACCGTTGCCCAGCTTATGGCTTTTTTATATGAGGTAATACCACTTCCAAAAAGCGTTGCCACCCCCTTAAAGTTATCATTNGCACCATTACTATAAGCCAAAAANCAAGCGGCAATAAAAAGAAAAACAAAAATCATAACTAATTAATATATAGGTTTTCTATTTGACGANTCTTTTAATAAACACTTACGTAGATNATAAATTTATATAAAAAAAATAAATTATCTTTAGTATGTAACCTTTTAAAAATTGAGAGGTCATTAATACGAACAGCCATCAAAACCGAAACAGTGAGTCTCTTAACCGACGAAGAATTAATGCACAGTGTCGCCCAAGGNAANNTNGATGCNATGAGTTTTATTTTTGAGCGTTACCATTTGAGAATCTATAATTTTTTATTTCAGATGATACGTGATGAAGCGGTTTGTGAAGATTTAACCCAGAATGTTTTTTACAAAGTTATTAAGTACAAGCATTCATATAAAGGCGGNAAATTTGTGTCTTGGATCTTTAAAATAGCTCGGAATTTGTTTTCAGATCATTATCAAAAACAAAAACGAACCCAAGGNTTTGAAAATTTGGAGACCTTAACAGACCATCAGGAAGAGGATGTGATGGAGAGAACCGAAAATATTAATCATTTACACAAGGTGTTAAACACCTTAAANAAANACGATAAAGAATTGATAACACTCAGCAAACTGGAAGGCTTAAAGTACGAACAGATTGCCGAAATTACCAACAGCACACCTGGGGCGGTCAAGACAAAAGTCCACAGGATTATAAAAAAAGTACGAGAACATTATTTTGAAACCCTATAGTTATGAACTGTAATAATGTAGAAGAACATCTTATTGATTATATAGAAGGCAGCCTTTCTA
This sequence comes from Flavobacteriaceae bacterium, assembly GCA_016765375.1. GTDB lineage: Bacteria > Bacteroidota > Bacteroidia > Flavobacteriales > Flavobacteriaceae > NORP215. The sequence goes on from JAESQB010000047.1 coordinate 8,771, forward strand.
AAAAAGAAATGGCAGATCTAAGTAAGCATATCGCTACTTGTGAACCCTGNAAATTATTGCATGAAAACACGAAAAGTCTTTTAAAATCTTTAGCNGAAACACCTAANGCAGAGCCTANCTCAAATTTACGTCCTGNTTTTTACAATATGCTAGAAGAAGAAAAGCAATTGCAGGCTAAGGTTATTCCTTTAAATGCTCATAATTCGCTTTCTTGGAAAACGGCATTTCAGATTGCGGCCAGCATATTGCTTCTTGTTTCGGGCTATTTTATGGGAAGTTTTACTGAAGGGCAAAACACTAAAAAAGAAATTACAAGCNTNTTGATGGAGACCAAAACNATGAANNAAAANATGACCTTGGCCATGATGGACAACCGNTCGCCCAGCAAACGTATTATGGCGGTAAGTTATACCGAAGAAATGACAAGCCCCGACGATAAAATATTAAAAGCACTTATAGACCGCTTGCAATTCGATGCGAACAGTAATGTACGATTGGCTGCTACCGAAGCCTTGGCGAAATACACCCATTCAGAACTCGTAAAAACAGCATTAATAAAAACCCTAAGTACAGAAAAAGACCCTAGCATACAGATTGAAATCATACAAATTTTGGCAAACATTAAGGAGAAACGTGCACTAGATCCAATGAAAAAATTATTGGAACATCCCGATACGCCAGACTATGTAAAAGATCAAGCTACCGTGGGCATATCACGATTAATTTAACAACACCGTCATTGGGATGAGAGAGGGACAAGGAAAAAACAATCTCATTAAATTAAAACAGATTGCTTCGCTACACTCGCAATGACATCAAAAAACGAACATCATGAAAACAATAAAAACAATACCATTTTTAGCCCTATTTATTATAGGCATCACATTCGCCAATGCGCAAGACGTTTATACCCATTCGCTAGACGGCATTAAACAAGTGAAAATACTAACCGGAGGCGATATACACTTAATTGCGGGCAAGGATAAGCAGTTGCTTCTAGAGGAGTTTAAAGGCAAGAATCATCTTAAAAAAATTGTCGTCAAAATAAATCAACGCTATTTTCAAAAATCCAGCAAAGAAAGAGAGGACAAAGCAAAAGGACTTCGCGCCATTTATGCCGGCGGGGAAGACAACACTGGAAATCGTGGTTTTAATATCACTAAAGAAGGCGATGTGTTGATTGTAAAAGACTTAAAGTCGGGACAATCTCGAGACAATTTTACCATAGCCTTACCCAAAACTATAGATGTTTTTATAGATGCCGGCAATTTAGGCAGTATTTATGTATCTGGTTTTAGTTCAGAATTGGAATTAAAAACCCATACCGGCGATATCGAACTTATAGAGGTGACCGGCCCACTAACGGTTTTCACCAATACCGGCGATATAGACGTTACATTTTCAGCGGTCAATCAACAAAGTCCTATTTCGATAAGAGCCAATACCGGCGATGTGGATGTGAGTTTGCCTTCCAACACTAAAACCGACTTAGTCCTTAAGAGTAATATGGGTACGGTTTATACCGATTTCGACTTTAAAATAGAATCTAAAGACGGTATGAAAG
>JAESQB010000048.1 GCA_016765375.1 Flavobacteriaceae bacterium
ATCGCCAGCTCTTTAACAACTAAATTTGCGGGTCTGCGGCGATAACTTTGCCCGTAAACGGCTGTACTACACCATTTGCAGGTATAAGGACAGCCCCGTTGTGTGCTCACCGTCATTGAGCTTTTACCATGGTGTTTTTTCCAGGTGCTTAAATATTTTTCAATAGGAATATCAGCTCTGTTGGGCAGGGGTAAATAGGTAAGATCTTTTATTTTAATACGTGGCTTGGTTTTAACCACTTCGCCGTTTTCCAGATAGGCAATGCCCGTTATTTCCGAAATAGCAGTTTTTTGCATAATGGCCTTATAAAGTTCAGCCATGGTTTCTTCACCTTCTCCAATAATTAAATATTGGGCGCCGGCATTTAAGTAATTTTCGAGGTTATACGTTATATCAGGGCCTCCTAATACAATTTTAGGAAAACCATATCGCGCATCAGAACGTATAATTTTTATAAGCTTTATGACATTTACCTTTGTCATTAAGTTGGTATAGAGGGCGATAACATCTGGCTTTTTATTCTCTATAAACTCTAATTGTTCTTTTTGATTTGAAAAAGTAGAATCGAAAAGGTGGTTTTTAATGTTGCTTTCTTTTAGAAAGGCAGAAATATACAATAAGCCTAAAGGCGGGTAGGGCTTCATGATCTTCACCTCTTTTGGGTCTTCAAACAGATAATATGCATGGGTTAGTATTAAGCTCATTTTTTCTGAAAAGCAATTAAATAATGGTCTGCATATTTGGCCCAAAACCGCGATGANAATAATCCTTCCNTTTNAATNAATANGTTTAAAAAAAACTNTTTATTANAAAAAAAAGGNTTCTAAATACGAAGGAGGNATNGAAATTCCGACGGGTTTTATAGCTATAGTTTTATAATTAGATTTGGTTAAAGTTACAATATCTTTTGGATTGTAATACCAGGTAGGAACCTTTAGGCCATTTNCATTAGCTTTAACCGAAGTCTTAGTATTTCNCCTAAAAGCGGTTTTAAATTGTCTTTTTAATAAAAAATATACCCGTTCCCAAAGGCAGTTTTTGGGCATGATAACCAAGACCAATTCCCCTTTATCCTTCAGTAATTTTTGAGAAAACGTTATAAAGCTTTCCAATTGNGAANGGGATAGGCAATTGAAACCTCCAAAGTTAGAAAAGATCAAATCGAATTTTTCAGGGAAAACCTCTAAGTTTATTTTAGTAATATCCAGCTTTTTAAAGATAACATCTTTGCCATTGGCTTTTGTTTTTGCGGTCTTGATCATGGCTTCTGAAATATCTGTAGCCATTACTTTATGGCCCATTTCAGCAAAAAATAAGGCGTCCTCACCGGTGCCACAATTAAGCTCTAAAATATGGAGCGGCTTATGGTTTAAAACTTTTGAATTTAAAAAGGTATATACCCTATTTCGCTGAGCCCTTCCTATTTGTGTAAAAGTAAACTGGGCGTCGTATTGTTTTGCGGCTTGATCAAAATGGCTAGGCATTGTGTTTCTGCATTAAGATAAGGAGAAAGCGGTCTAATAAGGAGCTGGGCAGGTAATAAAAATACAATAGCATAGTGCGAACTTTATTTTTATTTAAAGAAAGGGGNTTTTTAAAGAAGCCTTTGTAATAGTTTAACGCCTGACTTTTNCGGTATTCCTTATGAACATAACGGTGCAATTTTTTATAGTATTTTGAATTAAAACTGCCTTTAAACATCATGGCCAAATCGTCGGAGTCTGTCCAGTTGGCTTTTAGGTTTAAATCGGTTTTTACCTTTTCGTAAAANTTAGTGCCTGGCAGAGGATAGGATACAGAAATACCCAAATTGTCGGGCAGCAATGTTTTTATCATTTTTATGGTCTTGGCAATATCGTTTTTGGTTTCTCCCAAATAGCCAAATTGTATAAAAAAGGCAATACGTATGTTTTTTTTCTTTACCAATTGGGTAGCCGTTGCTATTTGTTTAATGGTAGTGCCTTTGTCCATGGCATTTAGAATGTNCTGAGAGCCACTTTCTGCACCAATCCAAACTTCTTCCAGGCCGCTCTCTGCTAAGGCCTNTACGGTATCTTCTTTTAATAAAAGATCTGCCCTGCTTTGGATATAGTATTTAATGTTTAGATTTTCATTATTTAATACCGCTCTAAACTCCTGTACCCATTGGGGCTTTAAGCCAAAAATATCATCACACATCCAAAACCGTTTAACCCCGTATTGTTTACTTAAAAAGCTAAGGTGCTTTACTATATATTCGGGAGAATGTGTGTTGTAACGGTTGCCATAAATGGGTTTGGCACACCAATTACACTTATATGGGCAGCCTCGTGTTGTGGCCATATTTAGGGTGAATTTCTGTCCGCTGTTATTCCAAACCTTTTTGTAGGCGTCCATATCAACCAAATCCCATGCCGGTAAAGGCAGTTCGTCAAGATCCTTTAAGACCTCGCGTTTGGGGTTTTTGTTCAGGCTGCCATGGTCATCCCAGACAAGCCCTTTTATAGAAGCCCATGATTTATTGTTATTAAGTGCAATAATTAACTCTTTGAGCGTGATTTCGCCCTCACCCTGTATAATAAAATCGGCTCCTGCTTTAATGTATTTTTTATAATGATCGGTACTGTCTGAACTGCAAACAATAATAGTGCAGCCGTACTTTTTTCCTATAGAAATCATTTTAAACGCGGCTTCCCTCATGGTAGTTAAACACATTTTGGTGAGGTAATTAAAGCCGTCGTCATAAATAACCAAATGTTTTGGTTTTTCTTGTTTTATTAAATTTTCAATGGCAAGAGGACTATCCCTAAGGTTGGTGTCAAAAAGGGCTGTATTATACCCTTCTTTTCGCATTAATGACGCGGCATAAAGCGTGCCTAAAGGCGGAAAAGGGGTTTGATTTTTCCACTGCTTTTTGTCCAGTTTATAATAATAGGAATGTGAAAACAGGATATCAAGCATGTTCTTCAGATAAATGNATGTTGTGCTTTTCCTGATATTCGAGATACTTTTTGTTTAAACGCCCTATGACTTGTTTTTGGAAATTTTGAGGATGGTGCTTAGATACATTCTTGGTAGATTTTAGAGCGATGTTAAAACTGTCTCGATCTAAATCTTTAAACTTTAACTTCCATTTTTTATAAGTAAGGCGCATAAAAAGCGTGTCAATATAATTACCAAAACCACGATTTAATAGTTTCTCCAGTACTTGAGTAAGCTTTGGTTTTTTTAAGGGCTTTAAATACGAACTGTTCTTGTTTATATTTTGGTTAGGCAATATGGTATATGCCCACTTGTTTTTGTTGTAAAATTCAGTAAAACTTCCATTGCCAATCATGGGGATAAGCGTAGCGACCTCGGTTGCGGTAAACCGGTTTTTTTCATCAATCTCTAAGGCATTGGTGCTTATAAAATAATTGACACAAAAATATTTTTTAGAATTCAGTAAGAATATTTTTTTATAAAGAATAAGTAATGTTCTGGCTATCCAAAGTCTGTTTGGCGCGGTGAGTATAAAAAAATCGATATCACCATCGTCATCATAATAGCCTTTAGACAGAGATCCCGAAATACCTACCCCTTCAACATAGGGGAATTTTGAAATAAATTTTGATACTTTTCTGGCTTTTCCTAAAATAAGCTCGGCTTTTTTATTGCCTGTTAATCGCCTTTTTACTAAGTCTTTATTGTTTTCACAAAGATAAAAACCATCTATTTTATAGATGATATTGTTATTGACCAANGCATTGAGTTCAACTTTAAAATCTTTTTTATTTTTTAATTCCGAAAAGGCAAAGATCTCTTGCTCCGTAAGCGGGTATTTAAAAAGAGAAAAATATAAAAGTGGTTTGAGGAGCGTCAAAACAAGGTTTTATTTTTATTGGTTTAGACCTTAAAAGTAATGAATAATTATAACAGAAAATGTATTATTAGTTATAGTCTTTTCTCTCTATTTTTTAGAAAGCTGAAAGTGGAATGTTACTTTTATTATTTCAGAAATCTTATCTCTTACTATTCTCGGTATTTTTATATTATAATCAGAGGCATTAGCAATAAATTCACCGCTAATAACAATTCCAGCTTCATTTGTTTTTAAATCTATAGTGATGTCTTTGAGTGTTTTGGTTTTGCCATGAAAACTTAGCTCACCATTTAATTTAAATTTTACCTTAGAGCTGCTTANTTTATTTAATGAAAAGTCATGAATTTTGCCTTTAAATATGGCTTTTGGAAATTGGTCAGAGTCGGCATAATTTTCGTTAAAATGCTCTTCCATGAGGGCATTTTTAAATCGAAATCCTTTTACCAATACTAAGACCGCAATTTCACCGGTTTCAGAATTTATAATGGCCGTTGTCGAATTATTTGCAGCTTCAACTTCTTCAAAAGAAGGCACAGAGGCTTCAAAACTTACAAGTCCTGTTTTGGTTAAATATCTGCTCTGTGCACAAACACTAATACTAAACAGTAAAAATAAATAGACTAATGGTTTCATTTTTTGCTTTGCTATATGCGTTCATTTAATAGGCACAAAAAGTTTGCCATACTTCGAAGGTTAAAAAAATTATTCCCCTTCTTTAAAGCCTTCGTCTTTCCATTGTATAATAAGGTCAATTAGGTTTTGTGGTAACCTTGGCCCTCCTAATGGCATGGCGCCATTCTCACCTGTTTGTTTAGAGATGCGCTCTATTAAATTTCTATTTTGAATGGCTTCCTTAACATTTTCAAAATTTAGTAGCGACATAGGTGCATCGTTTATTGGAGGATCTCTATGACAGAAAATACAATTAAGATCTATTATAGGTTTAATATTAATAGTATAAGTAATATTGTCTGAGGGTTCTGTTACATCAACCAAATCGTTTTCGCTATCACTAGCACAACTCCAAAGAAAAAGAGAAGCCAGATAAAATAAATATGTTTTTTTCATAATAAACNGTANTTTTTAATTTAAAACACTCTNCTCAAATTAAATCCAAAAAAAATGTCCCCATCACCCCAGTCTCCTGTNGCTTGNCCTAAAAAAGTATTGGTGTTCATGGGTTGTGCATTAGTAAAGTGCAACTGAAATACATGCCCNCCTGTTTCTAAATCGAAACCAATNGATAANGGGTTTTTAAAAGGCGAATTATNNGCTCTATTTAAATGCCANCCATAATCTATATTTATAGACCACCTCNTGGTTAGTTTATGCCGCCCTCCAATTCCTAANGCAAATTGCGAATTGTCTTGATTGTTTATAACNGCTAAATTATCGTGAAAAAATGTTGGNACTAGTAAAAAAGAAAGATTGGCGTTAACTTTTCTTGANATCAAGAGTTGAGCNGTATAAGCTAAACGGTGTTTAAATTCTAGTTTTGGTAAATTATCTTTTTCTAAACCCGTATTTACCAATAGCGTATTAAAGCTTACAAGGGTAAAAGGAAATCCATTTTTCTTTTGCCTTAAAAATCTGTATTTAATTGAGGTTTCGTATATTTTTTGAAATGAGCTTCGTGATANACCAATGTTTAAATTATTANNAAAGCCATACACAAAGTTTAATCGNGTNACAGCCTCATCTAAACCAAAAAATGTATCTATACCATTTTCAANACTGCCAAACCTATGNGAAACAATAAAAGTTAATACATTTTTTGCAACCATTTTGGTCGATTCAAAATTTACAATCTTTAGACCTTTAAAAGCCGCTNTTTCATATTCTACGCCNACAGAGTCGGTGTCAATTTCATTAAANAAATCGTCTTGTGAANAGACTATAAATGGGAAACAAAAAATNATGACNAANAGAGGTTTCATTTGATTATAAGGTGTTTTTTTATCTGTGTNCTTATTCAATTATANTGCTTTGATCAATTTTTACAANTTCTAACANATCATCAAAACCAATAAACCGCCCTTTAATTTTAATAGTTTGATCAATTTTTAATGTGGTTTTTATNTCCGTATTAAATTGACAAAATATCATATGATTTAGAGTGATGGTTTTGCCACTNATTTCACTTATANAACCNNNTATTTCAATAGTTTTATTGAGGTATTTTTTTTCTGAATCATTTGNGTTTGTAGAAAACTCATTNGNNAAANCNGTAGAATTTACTACAAANTCAGCTTTTTCGGTTTTAATGTNTCTATGCTCTTGATAAATATATTTATACCCTATAAATACAATGAGTAAAAACAGTAATAAAATAATCCATTTGCGTTTCATAAATTATTTATAAAAATTGGGATTACTTGCCAAAGTCTATTTTAAATGAATTGATTATGTAAATATATCAATAAAAAGGCTTTCGGTATATTGTAAAGCTTTGTTTTATTGTGTTAAAAAAGTTTTTTATTGCTTTCTTCCTTTGCTTTAATTAATTTTTTGTGATATTGACCCTGAACCACATCAATTAAAATAAGGATGATGATCACAAAATAAAAAGTGGCTTTACTCATGGGNGTTATAGGGTTGTCAAAGAATTTTATATGTGCCAAATGCCCACCTTCAGTGAGCAGCATGATGCCTACAATAAGCAAGATAAATAGCCCCAATACTTCGTACATTCTGTTTTTTTGAAGGAAAGCCGAAACTCTGTCGGCTAAAACAATCATAGCCACTCCGCCCAGTACTATGGCAATGGTCATGAGTATCATTTGATTGGTATATTCCATGCCGCTAGTTAAGGCTATGGCACTTAAGATAGAATCGAAAGAGAAAACCAGGTTCATGATAACTATCCAAAACACAATCTTTCTTAAGGAGCGTTTTTTATTGCCGGCCTCTTCGTGTTCTTTTAAAAGCATCNTATGCCAAATTTCTTTTACNGCNGTATAAATTATAAACACCCCACCAAGTAAAACNATNAGGCTGTGTACGTTTATTTCATANTCTAAAATGCNGTTATNATGCAGCGCGGCAAAAGGNTTTTGAAAATANTGAATTAAAGACATTAANGNGAAGAGTAATACAATGCGCAGTATAATNGCAAGGCTTACCCCCATTTTTCGCACCCAACNCTGTTTTTCTACAGGAGCTTTTTTAGACTCTAAAGAAATGTAAAGCAAATTGTCGAAACCCAGAACAACTTGTAATAATACTAACATGATTAGGGTAAAGAGGTTGTCTATAGTAAAAAGGGTTTCCATAATGTTTAGTACCTGAGTTTATTAGTATTTGAGTTTTTAAATCCATAATTCATAGTCCCTAATTCATAATCCATCATTCATAATCCATAATCCATAACTCATCATTCATAATTATATTAATGCGCTTCCAGCCAATTATCTCCAGTACCGATATCAACATTAAGAGGGACTTCTAGGGAATAGGCATTTTCCATTTCTGATTTTACCAATGTTGTGATGTCGTCTAACTCAGGTTTATACACATCAAATACCAATTCATCATGTACCTGAAGCAGCATTTTGGTTTTAAATTGACCTTCTTCCAGTTTTTTATGAATATTGATCATGGCAATTTTAATAACGTNGGCCGCACTGCCTTGAATGGGTGCATTTACGGCATTGCGTTCTGCCGCACCTCTTACGATACCATTCGCCGAATTAATATCTTTTAAATAGCGTCGTCTGCCTAAAAGGGTTTGTACATAACCGTTTTCTCTAGCAAAATTAACTTGGGCGTTAATATAGTCTCTCAATTTTGGATAAGTACTGTAATAGGTTTCTATAAGTTCTTTGGCTTCTTNTCTGCTTAGGCTGGTTTGATTACTCAGTCCAAATGCCGAAACGCCGTATATAATTCCAAAATTAACGGTTTTGGCATTGCTGCGTTGTTCACGAGTTACCTCGTCTAAAGGCACATTAAATACTTTTGCAGCTGTTGAGGCATGAATGTCTTCACCATTNTTAAAGGCNGTTATCATGGTGTCTTCNTGACTTAAGGCAGCAATGATNCGCAATTCAATTTGCGAGTAATCGGCTGCCAGTAAGAGATGGTNTTTATCTCTGGGAATAAATGCTTTACGTACCTGCCTNCCNCTTTCNGTACGAATGGGAATGTTTTGTAGGTTGGGATTGTTACTGCTCAATCGACCCGTTGCTGCTACNGCNTGCATGTANGAGGTNTGTACGCGNCCTGTAGANGGTTCTACCTGAGCAGGNAAGGCATCTACATANGTGCTTTTAAGTTTTGCTAAACCGCGATAATCCAGTACATCTCGAATAATTTCATGATCTTTTGCCAGATATGACAGGACATCTTCTGCGGTAGAATATTGTCCGGTTTTGGTTTTCTTAGGTTTTTCTACAAGTTTTAATTTCTCAAANAGAATTAAACCCAATTGTTTGGGTGAGGCGATATTGAAAACCTCTCCGGCAGTTTCGTAAATTTTTGNTTCCAGGGTTTTTAAATCNCTGTTTAAATCAGTAGCGAGTGAATTTAAAAATGCTTTATCCAAATTTATACCTTCCAATTCCATATGAGCGAGCACTTTTAAAAGGGGCAATTCAATATCTTTAAAAAGCGATTGGGTATGGGCTTGGGTAAGNTCTTTTGTAAAGTGTTCTTTTAGCTGAAGGGTCACGTCGGTATCTTCGACGGCGTATTGGGTTTGTTGTTCAAGAGGCACCTCTCTCATGCTGAGCTGGTTTTTCCCTTTCTTGCCTATGAGCTCTGTAATTGAAATGGGACGGTAGTTTAGGTAGGTTTCAGAGAGCACGTCCATATTATGGCGCATGTCTGGATTTATTAAATAATGAGCGAGCATGGTATCATAAAGAGGCCCTTTTACACTGATGTTGTATTTGGCTAAAACTTTAATATCNNATTTNAANTTNTGGCCTATTTTTTCTATGTCTTGTGATTCAAAGAAAGGGCGTAATTCTTCGAGCANCTCTTGTGCCTTTTCTTTTTCTTCTGGAAATGGAAGGTAAAAGCCTTTGCCAGTTTCCCATGAGAATGCTATGCCTACCAATTCTGCGGTTATGGGGTTAAGCCCCGTGGTTTCGGTATCAAAACATACACTAGGTTGCTTTAATAATTTTTGGAGCAGAAGTTTTAAACCCATTCCTGCTTCTACACTTTGGTATAGGTGTTGGGTATTGGCTATGGTGTTTCTTTGATCAACACTTATGGATTCTGTATCAGGAGTACTGCCATCATTATCAAAAAGAGAAAATTGCCCACTGCCTGCGCTTGTTTTTACAGGTGAGGCTCTTTGTTTTTGTGATGTATTAGGGCTTGAAGTAGAATTTTCGATTGAAAAGGTTTTTATAAAATTTTCGACCAATCGTCTAAATTCTAACTCTTGAAAAATTGATTTTACAGCCGCTATGTCTGGCGTAGAGGTTTTAAACTCTTTCTCATTAAATTCAACAGGAACATCTAGGATTATGGTAGCCAATTCTTTAGAAAGCAAGCCCAATTCCTTATTGGCTTCTACCTTTTCTCTCATTTTGCCCTTAAGCTCGTGGCTGTGTTCAAATAAGCCTTCTATTGACCCATAGGCAGCTAAAAACTTTTTGGCGGTTTTATCACCCACGCCTGGCAATCCGGGAATATTATCTACGGCATCGCCCATCATNCCNANNTAGTCTATGACTTGTTCNGGGCGTTCTANCTCAAATTTTGCTTGCACTTCTGGAATGCCCCAGATTTCATAACCGTTTCCCATACGCGGGGGNCGCATCATAAAAATATTTTCTGAGACCAATTGGGCAAAGTCCTTATCGNGGGTTACCATATANGTTGTAAGGCCTTGTTTTTCGGCTTTTTTGGCCAAAGTGCCTATAATATCATCGGCTTCATAACCNGGTTTTACAATGACCGGAATTCCCATGGCCTCGAGTATTTTTTCTATATAGGGGACGGCCACTTTTATACCCTCTGGAGTTTCTTCGCGATTGGCTTTGTATTCTGGAAAGACTTCTTTTCTGGTTTTACTTCCGCCTTTGTCAAAACATACGGCGAGATAATCGGGACGTTCTCTTTTTATAACGTCTAAAAGGGTATTTGTAAAACCAAGAATGGCCGAGGTATTTAATCCTTTAGAATTTATACGTGGGTTTTTTATAAAGGCATAGTAGCCTCTAAAAATTAGGGCGTAAGCATCCAGTAAAAAGAGTCGTTTTTTTTCTGCCATTTTGTTTTTATTGAAAGGGTTAAATCTACAAAATTTTGAGTTTATCATTCAAATTAAGTAAGAACTCATCTTGACTTTTTCTATTCCCTAAAAAATGGCCNAAATTCGCCTATATTTCGTTNCTTTTCTTATATGTAGCGATGCTAGATCTTTCAAAAAGTGCCTATTCTAGACAAATTTCATCTCATTTTCGGTTAAAAACAAAAAGTCAAGATNAGTTCAAAGCAAAAAGCTGCCATAGAATGACAGCTTTTTTAAATTTACACGAATGAGGTTAAGCTTCAATAAATATTTTTTATACGTGTTTTTTAATGTTATGATCCACACATGAGACAATCATCATCTTCCTCGGCATTTCTCGATTTCGCCAACATCTCACGTAATTCTTGAGGTGTTAAAGGTTTGTTGGAAGCTGTTTCGGCTTCTGTTTTAACCGTTTCAGGCTNTGGNTNTTTCTGAGCTTGGGTGTTTTTTAAGGTGAATTTTATNGCATCTACNGCCGATTTTGTTCTCAAATAATACATGCCGGTTTTTAAGCCGCTCTTCCAAGCATAGAAATGCATAGAGGTGAGTTTAGCCATATTGGCATTTTCCATAAACAGGTTTAGCGATTGTGATTGATCTATAAAATAACCCCTGTGGCGCGACATGTCTATGATGTCTTTCATGCTCAATTCCCAAACGGTTTTATACAAATCTTTTAGATCTTGAGGAATGTTTACATTTTGTACAGAACCATTATCCCTCATAATGGCTTCTTTAAGATCATCGTTCCAGAGGCCTAANNNNACNAGGTCTTCTAAGAGGTGTTTGTTTACCACAATAAATTCTCCCGAAAGAACTCTTCGNGTATANATGTTTGAGGTATAGGGNTCAAAAGCCTCATTGTTTCCTAAAATTTGCGAGGTAGAAGCCGTTGGCATTGGTGCTACCAATAAGGAGTTNCGCAGNCCGTGTTTTTTAATGGCNTTGCGAAGTTTNCCCCAATCCCATCTNCCACTTAGTTCTTCGTCTTTAATATTCCAGAGGTTAAACTGAAATTCGCCTTGTGAAATAGGTGANCCTTCGTAGCTTTCGTAAGCACCGTCTTTTTTGGCTTCTTCCANCGAAGCTGTTACNGCTGCAAAGTATAAGGTTTCAAATATTTCCTGGTTTAATTTTTTAGCCTCATCGCTGGTAAAAGGCATGCGTAGNTTTATAAANGNATCTGCTAATCCTTGTACNCCNAGGCCAATAGGCCTGTGTCTGAGGTTTGANTTTTNGNCCTCTNTNANNGGNTAGTAATTGCGGTCAATCACCCGGTTTAGATTTTTAGTAGCTCTTACGGTAATTCGGTATAGCTCATCATGGTCAAATGCATTGTCTTTAATAAACATGGGCAAGGCAATTGAAGCCAAATTACATACGGTTACTTCGTCTTTAGACGTGTATTCCATAATTTCGGTACACAAGTTTGAAGAGCGAATGGTACCTAGATTTTTTTGATTGGATTTTCGGTTAGCCGCATCCTTATAAAGCATATAGGGCGTGCCGGTTTCAATTTGCGATTCCAATATTTTCTCCCAAAGCTCTCTTGCCTTAATGGTTTTTCTTCCTTTGCTTTGGCTTTCGTATTTTAGATAGAGTGTTTCAAAAGCTTCGCCATGATTGTCAAAGAGATTAGGACATTCGTTAGGACACATTAGGGTCCAATCGGCATTTTCTTGAACCCGTTCCATAAACAAATCGGGAATCCACATGGCATAAAACAGATCACGCGCACGCATTTCTTCCTTTCCGGTGTTTTTCTTAAGATCTAGAAAGTCAAAAATATCGGCATGCCAGGGTTCTACATATATTGCGAATGAACCTTTGCGTTTTCCGCCACCTTGATCCACATAACGTGCGGTATCGTTAAAAACCCTAAGCATAGGAACCACCCCGTTTGAGGTGNCGTTGGTACCTGCAATATAGGAACCNGTNGCTCTAATATTGTGAATAGAAAGGCCTATNCCACCGGCAGATTGCGATATNTTGGCGGTNTGCTTTAAGGTGTCGTAAATACCATCAATANTATCGTCTTTCATGCTCAATAAAAAGCAAGACGACATTTGAGGCTTTGGTGTACCCGAATTAAATAGGGTAGGGGTGGCATGGGTAAAATA
>JAESQB010000049.1 GCA_016765375.1 Flavobacteriaceae bacterium
TACGCATATCACTTTTGGAAGCGATAACTATAGAAATACCTAACTTTCCTGCTCTCCCGGTACGGCCACTACGGTGGGTGTAAATTTCATATTCATCAGGCAGTTGGTAATTAATAACGTGGGTTATGTTGTCAACATCAATACCTCTGGCGGCTACATCGGTAGCGACCAACATTTGTATTTGGCGCTTTCTAAAGGAATTCATAACCAAGTCCCGCTGATTTTGACTTAGATCGCCATGCAATGCTGCGGCATTATAACCATCTTCAATGAGGTTTTCGGCTACTTTTTGAGTTTCTCTTTTGGTGCGACAAAAAACCACCGAAAAAATATCGGGATTGGCATCTGACAAACGTTTTAAGGCGTGGTATCGGTCTCTGGCGCTTACCAGATAATACTCATGCGACACGTTTTTTGAACCTGTATTTTTATGTCCAACCGTAATTTCTAAAGGGTTGTGCATAAATTTTTTAGCAATGATTGATACTTCTTTGGGCATAGTAGCCGAAAAAAGCCAGGTGCTTTTATCTTTTGGTGAATGGGAAAGAATTTGAGTGATATCTTCATAAAAACCCATGTTTAACATCTCATCGGCTTCATCTAGTATACAATATTCTATTTAGAAATATCAATAATGCCTCGACTTATCATGTCTTTAAGTCTTCCCGGGGTGGCTACCACCACATGAGCACCACGTTTTATCTCTTTGGCTTGCTCGGTAATACTGGCCCCACCATATATAGCAACGGTTCTAAAACCCTTTACATAGGTGCTATATGTTTTTAGTTCTTTAGTTATCTGAAGGCATAATTCGCGGGTAGGTGATAATATCAAACCTTGTGTAACACGGCTGTCAGAATTTATTTTTTGAATGAGAGGAAAGCCAAAGGCAGCAGTTTTTCCGGTTCCGGTTTGAGCCAATGCTACCAGGTCGATATCGCTCTCTAAAAGTAATGGAATAGCTTTTTCTTGGACCTCTGAAGGTGTTTCAAAGCCCATGTCGTTAATGGCTTGTAATAAATTATTATTCAAGCCCAATTTTTCAAAATTGTTCATTTATACTGTTTATATTTTATGTGTGTTGTAAAGAAACGTTTACGACAAAATATAAACTTTAACCCCATATTTATAACATACTATGGGCTGAACACTTCAAGCAACACGACCTCACCTTGAGGTTTAAGCGTGCAAAGGTACGACTATTCCTTAAATAATCACCATTTATTGTAATAGAATGGTTCGAGTTGCTTGAATATAACCCCAAGTTAGTACTGTTTTTTTTATTTCTTTATTAAATAATTATTTTATTTCTATAATCGTTTCTTCAACATTTGTTGTGCTGTCTGCGGTAACTTCTTTTGTTAAAACACTATAGATAACCCATCCAGTTGAACCATGAATTCTGGAAGCTATCCAAGTTTCATTGGTGAGTGGCGGTATGTCTAAATCAGCAACGTTTAAGTCTTTTTGTCCGAGAGTTTCAGCCATTTTTTTTAAATAAGCGTATGTGGCTTTTGTTAATTGCTTTGAGTCAATCGTATTACGCATTCTAAAAACGGCATTCCCATCTTCTGCATTAATTTCATCTAAGCTGTACTCTACTTCAGTATCAAAAGGTTTGCCTCCAAAATTATTACGAGTCTCAATGTTTCCGGTTAAGGTTTCTCCCAATTTGTATTTAAGCCCATGGAAATTATAAAATTGTACAATATCTTTTATTGCATTGGCTTCAATGGCTTCTTTTGAATTGTATATTACGGCTGTTTGATCAAGTATTTTANNCNTATATGGNACATCTTTATACTCTTCCTTGATAATTGAAANGGACTTNTCTATATANNTTTTTATTTNCTCCCAATTAATAACTTCAATNAANNNNCCNAATTCATCAGTTTTAAACAAAACAGATAAATTTTCGGCAACTGTTGATATTTTTTTAATNATGGGATCATCGNTTTCTATTTTATAATTTTTGTATAACCACTCAATGGTATATGAATTTGCTGAGGAGTCTTTCACGGTCACATCAATATCATAGCCAACTTTCATGGTGTACGTTGTGTCAGAATCTTTTACTTTGTATTTTTGATAAGACGCTTCAAAGGATTGTGTGTCATTNATGTCCCAATATCCAATTACTTGAACGGTGGAATCTTTAAGACTAATTTGACCATAAAAACTAAAGGAAGTTATTAGCAGGANGGGTAGTATAAATTTTTTCATTAAAGACGTTTATTGAATTTTACTGAATATTTTAATACAATTGTTTTTTTGATAATTTCAAAACTAATGTATTAAGTGTCAATAAAAAAATAGATTTATTAACATTAAAAAATTTATATTTGTTGCAAATCACTAATCTTTTTTATTTTGAAAANCAATCTATTTTCCCTTTGTTTCTGTCTCTTTCTGTTTGTTTCATGCAATTCGACCAAACCTAAAGAAGGCTTACAATTATCAACTAATGAGGAGGCCTTAAAGCATTATAATAGAGGTTGGGTTCAAATTTTAGACGAAGGNAATTANGGGCCTTCAGAGGTGTCNTATAGGGCAGCATTAGCTGCCGACCCCGATTTTTTAATAGGGCAAACAGTTTTGGCAAGATTAACCCTTGACAAAGAGGAACAATTGGCACTTCATAAAAATATTAATGCAAAAAAAGAAAACATTACCGGTGACGAAAGGCTTATTCTCGACGTGTTTATAGGTTTGTTGGAATACGGGATGTTAAGAGATAAGGGCGCAACGAACCTTGTTGAAGCTCGAAAAAAGGTTTTAAAATTAGCCGAGAATAACTTCAGACAGGTGGTTCATAAATACCCAGAAGTGATGTATTTAAAATCGGAATATATCGAAATGTTAAACGCCAATTACGGTCCACAACAGGCTTTAGATACCTTNAAAACCATTTTGTTGCCCAGTCAGAAAGACAANCTTTTTCTCTTGGGNTATGCNGCCACTATGGAATCGGATTTGGGGAATTTTACCAAAGCTCTAAATATTGCAAAACATTTAGATGAAATGGTTAGCGAGCCCGGCATCCCAAAACCCGATGCCGTTTATGCCTATATTTATTTAAAAATGGACAGTCTTCAAAAAGCCAAGTTTCACGCCGATAAGGCCAATACAATAGATTTTAGAAACATGGACGCAAGCCGATTAAAAACCCGTATCGATGCGATAATTCATTTAAGAGATAGCCTAGCCAAGACGCATTAATATTAAAGAAGAAACAGGATCCAAAACTTAAATAACAAAACTCAAAAAACAAACATCAAAGAGCCAAAAGGCAATAGCCAAAAATAGACTCTAGTGGCTAATTACTAATGGCTAGTGGCTAGAAATAAATCTAAATCTTTACTTTTAAGTTTAAACTAAAGTTTCTACCAATATTGGCGAGGTTCTGATTTTTTAATCGCGATAAATGGGCGATATACCTTTTGTTAGTTAGGTTACTGGCATTAAAGGTGAAATTTACCTGTGTTTTTTGAATCTTAAATCCCCCTCCAAAACCGGCACTTAGCAAACTATATCCCGGCGATCTTGTTTCAAAATCACTTACCCTATCTTGTCTGAAAGTCGATTTTAATTTTATAAAGGCATGAGGTTTTTTTATAAAATTAATTTTTTCAAATTCAATTCTAAAAGTATTTTGCCACTTGTTAGCAGGAATTAAGGGCAAATCATTATTGTCTTGTTTGCCAATAACGGTTTCAAAAGTACTTTCTATGTGTAACCAATCAATAGGATGTGGGTGTATATGAAATCCTACTTCACCGCCATAGAGCTTGGCATCACCTTGTACATAATCAAAAACCGGATATTCGTTTATAAACTCACCCTTGGGTTTTATAAAAATAAATTGATTGATGCGGTTGTAAAACCCATTCACAAATACTTCAAAATGCTCTTTTTTATACTCGAAGGCCAAATCAATTTGAAAGTTTTTTTCGTTATCCAAGCCTGAATTTCCAATTTCAAAACGGTTAGTGCCCACATGAATGCCATTTGAACTAAGCTCTGAAAGGTTAGGCGCTCTAAATCCTGAGGCTAAATTTAAACGGGTTATTATTTCTTTAAAAAGTTTGGTCTTAAAACCAAAGGCAATATTAAAGCTGTTAAAATTTCGATCTATGGCCTTAATATAGCCTTCTTCTCCTTCAAGGCCATATTGCTCACTTTTAATAGTTCGATTGTCAAAGCGGACACCTGCCTGAAAATCTATTTTATCCAGATGGTAATGGGTGGTAGCCAAAATGCCTACATCTTTGGTTGTAGCATTGGGAATTAAAATTTCTTCTCCAAAGTTTTTATTGTCTTGAAACATGCCTTGTAGTCCAATAATGGTTTCAAACCGGCCTAATTTGGGAAGCGTATACTTGATGTCGTAATTAAAGGTTTTTAATTTTAACCTTAAGGCCGCAACATCTTCTTGAAGAATACCGTTTAATTCTTCTTCAAATTCACGCCTATCATTAAACAGATATCCTAAATTAACTTCCAAACTTGAATTTTCAAAAAAGAAGGTGTTCTTTAAACTTAAAATATGATTGTCTATTTCCTGAAAAGGCCTCATAAGTGATTTGCTACTGCTTTGCAATCCTAATGTTTCG
>JAESQB010000050.1 GCA_016765375.1 Flavobacteriaceae bacterium
TTTAAAAAGAATTTCAAGACCCTTAAGGTCACCTGTTTGTATAAGTTGTGCTATTTCTTTTTTGTTTTTCATTTTCCCTTAATTGTTCCATTTTTTTAATTAAACTTCAGTAATAATTCTTGCCCGATACTAATGGTATTAGAATTGAGATGGTTGAGTTTTTTTAGGGCTTCAACACTGAGATTAAATTTTTTTGAGATGGAATATAAGGTGTCTCCTTTTTTTACGGTATAAGCGTTTTGTGCAGTTGGGGAGATTGTTGTTTTTAAATCGCGCCTGGTAGCTCGTTTGTCGTATTTATAGAGTTTAAAGCGTTCGATTATGCTTATTAATTTATCGGCATATTTAGGGTCGGTGGCATAACCGGCTTTTTTTAAGCCTTTAGCCCAGCCTTTATAATTGGTTTTTTTTAATTTAAAAAGGGCACTATAGCGTTTGCGCCCCCTTAAAAACTGAGAGTGGTCTTTAAATGATTCTTCGGCGTTTTTATATTTTCTAAAACATTCGTCTTTTTCATCGTCGTCGTGATATATACGCTTCCCTTTCCAGGATTTATGGCATTTAATACCGAAATGGTTTTTTGCTTTTAGACTAAGTGTACCTCGGCCGGCACCCGATTCTAAAATACCCTGTGACAAGGTGATGCTAGCCGGAACACCGTGAGCCTTCATTTCCTTTACAGCAATTTTGGAATAGGTGTCTATATAATTTGAAACCAAGGTGGCGTAAGGCAATTTTGTAAGCTTTTTTTCAGGACTCTTCTTCGTTTTTTTCTTGACCTTAACAGGTGGTGGGGGTGTAGGCGTTTTTTTAACGATTATTTGTGTGGAAGCAGGGTTCTTTCGGGATGCGATTCTTTTTTTAGAACCACAACTAACTATAAATAAAATCCCCATTAAAAAAGCGATGCTTTTTATCTTTCTCATATTACATTAATTATAGGGAGGTTTTTTTTAAGTAATTTTTCATTCATGCCGGCAATGCCTTGAAGGCCTCCGGTATGTATGGCTAAAATACGTGAATTTTTCTTAAACCATCCCTGTTTTATCAAGTCAAAAATGCCAAAAATCATTTTTCCAGTATATACAGGATCCAGTTGTATGTTGTGGTTTTCGCTAAATTGGTTTATAAAAGAAATTAATTCGAGGTTAATTTTNGCATAACCCCCAAAGCAATATNGATCGGTGATTTCCCACTGTTCTTTTGAAGTTAATTTTGATACTTCGGCATTAAGAAAGTCACCTTTTAAAGCCGAAAANCCCAGTACTTTTTGATGGGTTTGAACCGTATTTATAATTCCTGTAATGGTGCCTCCAGTACCCACCGGAACACATATATAATCAAAAANGCTATCACTTTCTTCTAAGATCTCCTCACANCCTTTTATGGCTAGTGCNTTTGTNCCTCCCTCAGGGATGCTGTAAAATTCNCCAAATTTGTCTTTTAAAGTAGCCGTAAATTCAGCCGTATTTTTGAGTTTATATTGTGCTCTATCTATAAAATGCAAAGCCATGCCACACGATTTTGCATAAGATAAAGTAGGGTTATTGCTATTTTTAAGTTCTTGGCCGCGTATAATGCCTATGGTTTTAAAACCATGTAATTTTCCTGCAGCAGCCGTTGCAGCTATATGATTTGAAAAAGCACCCCCAAAAGTTAAGAGCTGTGTAGCTCCCTTCTCTCTTGCATCTGATAAAATGTATTTCAGTTTCCTGAATTTATTGCCAGAAACTTCTGGATGTAAAACATCATCCCGTTTTATAGTGAGGGTGCAGCCATACTGAGAAAGTTCTTGAGCCTTTATGTCTTGATTAAAAGATTTCAATTGGGAATTTATAAAATGTTTTTAGATGCTAAAAAGTAGTTTAATGTTGTTGTATAATGACACAATTATTTATCACAAATGTAGGTCTTCGAAATTTAATAACAGCTGATTTATTATGGCTGTTATGTGTTTTTAAGTATTAGGCTGCTATCAAATTCAGAAATGCTATTTTTGCAGTATGGAGCCTTATAATAATGATGCTAAACTTGAAGAAGGAGATTTTTATATCACCCCCGAAGGCTACCGTTGTTTTACAGAGCAATACCATTTAAAACGCGGGTATTGTTGTGAGAGCAGTTGTAGGCATTGCCCCTATGGCTATGATAAAAACACCAATAGACAAAAAACAAAAGCATAATTTTTTTTGATTTACAGCCGAATTAAATGACATTTAAAGAACAAATTTTAGAAGGAATTCCCGATATATTGCCAGAGGTTTTGGCTTATGATGAAAGTATAAATTACGCCCCAAAGCGGCAAGATATTCTCAATTCCGAAGAAAAAAAACTAGCCTTGCGCAATGCCTTGCGTTATTTTAAACCTGAACACCACGTTGTATTAGCTTCTGAATTTAAAAAAGAATTGGATGAGCGAGGCCGTATTTATATGTACCGGTTTAGACCGGCCTATAAAATGTATGCACGTCCCATAGATGCCTATCCCGGAGCCTGCGAACAAGCCAAGGCCATTATGCTGATGATTCAAAACAATTTGGATTATGCCGTGGCACAACATCCTCACGAGCTCATTACCTACGGTGGTAATGGAGCTGTTTTTCAAAATTGGGCACAATACCGGCTCTGCATGCAATATTTGGCAGAAATGACCGATGAGCAAACTTTGGTGATCTATTCAGGTCATCCTATGGGTTTATTTCCTTCGCATAAGGACGCTCCACGGGTGGTGGTGACTAATGGTATGGTCATTCCAAACTATTCGAAACCCGAGCATTTGGAAAAATTTAATGCCCTTGGGGTAAGCCAATACGGACAAATGACGGCNGGGAGTTATATGTATATAGGGCCTCAAGGCATAGTTCATGGCACGACGATCACCATTTTAAATGGCTTCAGAAAAATAAATAAAAACCCTAAAGGACATGTGTTTGTCACCTCTGGATTAGGTGGTATGAGTGGGGCACAGCCAAAGGCGGGTAATATTGCAGGCTGTATTACGGTTTGTGCCGAGGTAAACCCAAAAGCCATAGAAACGAGACATTCTCANGGCTGGGTTGATGAAGTGTTTTCAGATTTAAATGAACTCACAGCGCGTGTAAAAAATGCTAAAGAAAACAAGGAAACAATTTCNNTAGCCTATAAAGGCAATGTGGTAGAACTTTGGGAACATTTTGACAGAGAAAATGTCCAGGTAGATATGGGTAGCGATCAAACATCTTTACACAATCCCTGGGCAGGGGGCTATTATCCTGTTGGACTAAGTCTTGAAGAGGCTAATGCCATGATGGNCAATGATCCTCAGCAATTTAAAAAAGAAGTCCAGAGCACNCTGGTGCGTCACGCCGCNGCTATTAATGCGCATTGTGCAAAGGGNACCTATTTTTTTGATTACGGCAATGCCTTTTTATTGGAAGCCTCACGTGCTGGAGCCGATATCATGGCCGAAAATGGTATAGATTTTAAATATCCCAGTTATGTGCAAGNCATCANGGGACCCATGTGTTTTGATTATGGTTTTGGCCCTTTTCGATGGGTATGTGCTTCGGGAAAACCAGAAGATCTTGAAAAAACCGATGCTATTGCTTGTAGCATTTTAGAAGCTCTTGAAAAGGAATCGCCTCATGNTATTAAGCAGCAAATGTTAGACAATATTAAATGGATTAAAGGCGCCCAGGAAAACAAACTCGTNGTGGGTTCTCAAGCTAGAATTTTATATGCCGATGCCCAAGGCCGAATGCTAATAGCACAAGCGTTTAATGATGCTATTGCTAAGGGCGANATAGGNTTTATTGTTTTAGGACGTGACCATCATGATGTTTCNGGTACGGACTCACCCTACCGGGAAACCTCTAATATTTATGATGGATCTCAATTTACAGCCGATATGGCCATACATAATGTCATTGGCGATAGCTTTAGAGGAGCNACCTGGGTATCAATACATAANGGNGGCGGTGTAGGCTGGGGAGAGGTGATTAANGGGGGATTTGGTATGGTTCTTGATGGTAGTAAAGAAGCAGAAAGGCGCTTAGAAGCCATGCTATTTTGGGATGTAAATAACGGGATTGCAAGGCGCAGTTGGGCGCGTAATCCTGAAGCCGACTTTGCTATACGGCGCGCTATGGAAGCCCAACCCAAATTAAAAGTGACTTTACCTCATCATGTTGATGATGGGTTAATTAATAAATTGTAATGTTATGAAAATATTTAAATTAGTACCGCTACTCTTACTTTTTTTAGTTTCCTCTTGTGTTTCTGTTAGAGTAACAACAGATTACGATACAGGACCAGATTTTAAGAAGTACAAATCTTTTGCTTTTTATAAACCAGGTATCGATAAGGCCGATATTTCAGATCTAGACAAACGCCGTATTTTAAGGGCTATAGAATCTGAGCTTATCGCAAAAGGCCTACAAAAATCTGACGACCCCGATCTTTTAGTCAGTATTTTTACCAAGGAAAAAGAACGCATTGATATCTATCAAGGTGGGTTTGGTTATGGATACCATCATTACGGTTATTATGGAGCTTATGGTTATGGCGGAAATTACGCTAGAAGCACTACCGAGGGCACTCTGTTTATAGACTTTATAGATGCTGAAAACAAGCGTCTGGTATGGCAAGGTAAGGGTACGGCTTCGCTTCGCAATAGCTCGGTAGAAGCTAAAGAGGCGAGAACAAAAGAATTTGTTTATGAAATTTTACAAAGATATCCCCCCGGAGCTATTCAAAAATAAGATCCCAAGTATTGAGCTAAAAACTTAACATTTGTATAAAACTTAAGGCCTTTCACATCATGAAGGGCCTTTTTGATGTAAGATTAGTGTCAGTTCGAGAAAGGAGTTTTTTAAAACCAGCGTATGAACCTGCCAACCGTAGGCAGGAATAACGTCTTTACGAAGGAGGTACGACTGAAGTAATCTGTTGAATGTTTAATAACTACACTTCATAAAATTGCCTTCCCGATAGCCATCGGGACAAGCTGCTTCACTGCGTTGAGCTCGCAAAGATTGTCCGCCTCAGGCGTATGTATCGAGAACATACATTTT
>JAESQB010000051.1 GCA_016765375.1 Flavobacteriaceae bacterium
TAAAGTCTAAGGCCAAGCTGCTTCAAGCGCATATCAAAATTTTAAACACCTATGAAACTCTTGCCTTAAATGAATTGGAGAATAACCGTTCGACCATGGTTGAGGTGCTGAAAATAAAAATAGAGCGCAATGAGTTGACCAATAGTCTGAATACGGTAAGCGAAAACTTAAAGGTTAAAAAAATTAGTTTTAATTTACTACTGAATANAAATGAAAAANCCATAGTTAATATATTAGACACGCTAATNATTAAACANGAGGAACGCCTTTTTAATAAGGATCTAATCAGTAAAAATCCAAAGTTATTACAATTGGAAAACCTTGAATCGGCACTTGTGAAATCTGAATTGGCTGCTAAAAAAGAAGCACTCCCGGCTATAGGTGTTGGCTTAGATTATATTTTTGTAGAAGACCGTCCCGTGGCCAATTTATCAGATAATGGGAAGGACATTATTATGCCCATGGTAACAGTTTCGATTCCCTTATTTTCAAAAAAATTCAGTTCCAAACAAAAACAGTTGCAATTAGAGCAGAAAGCCATTGCGTCAAAAAAAATTGAAACAACCAATCAATTATATGAATNATACGAAAATGCGTTTTCTAATTTAACTACNGCAAAGTTTACCATAAAAACACAGCTAGAAAATATTGTGCAAGTCAACCAAGTTNAAAAAGTGCTATTGACGGCTTATCAAACAGGGCGATTAGATTTTGATCAATTACTTGAAGTGCAACGCTTAAAATTGAAATATCAGTTAAACAAGGTTATTGCCGAAAAGGAATACGCCATTCAAAAGGCCAACTTAGAATTTTTAACCGAATAATTATGGACGCCAATATAGAAATATCGGTAAAAAATATGGTTTGTAACCGCTGNATAAAAGTAGTAAGGGAAGACCTAAGCAGGCATAATATCGACTTTGTGCGNGTTGATTTGGGGAAAATTTATTTTGATAGAGAAATTTCGGAAAATACAAAACAACAAATTTCTAAATTTCTTAATAATGAGGGTTTTGAATTNATTGAAGATAAAGACCAGCAACGCATTAACGNAATTAAAGTGTNTATTATTAATCATGTACATTATAATAAAGCATCGGGGGTAAATATTTCGACAGGATTAACTGAAAAATTCGGTGTGAATTATACGGCCATAAGTAAGTTGTTTACCCAAATTGAAGGTAAAACCATTGAGCAATACACCATTCAACAAAAAATTGAACGCACTAAAGAACTTTTGATTTATGGCGAATTAACGCTGAGTCAAATTTCATATGAACTTAATTATAGCAGCCCGCAACATTTGTCGCGACAGTTTAAACAAATTACTGGCTTAACGCCTACACAATTTAAAACCATAGGAAAACGAAATACATTAGATACAATTTAACCAAAATTATATACAAGTACTGATTTTAACCAGATTAGCTTGCAGCTTAACATAAAACTATTTAAAAATGAAACATACTTTTAAAATTTCAGGAATGACCTGCGGAANTTGTAAAGCNANGGTTGAAGATACTTTAAAAACGGTTGAAGGTGTAATACAGGTTTCGGTTAATTTAGAGAACGCNGAAGCCGAAATAGAAATGAGAAATCATATTGCATTAGAGACNTTNAAAACGGCATTATCAGATAAATATACCATTTCGGAAGTCGAAAAAAATATATTTTCACAAGGTGAAACAACGGTAAAAGCCGAGAGTGAGTTAAAACAATTGAAACCCCTGTTTTTGATTATCGGTTACATTACCATAGCCTCTTTATTGTTGCATAAATCGGCGTTTAGTATTAGTGCTTTTATGCTCGATTTTATGGGTTTATTCTATATAGTATTCAGCTTCTTTAAGTTATTGGATCTAAAAGGCTTTCCGGAGTCCTTTAGAATGTACGACCCTTTAGCCAAACTAATCCCGGTTTATGGTTGGATATACCCTTTTATAGAAACCGCTTTAGGGTTGATGTTTTTAATGCGTTTTCAAATAGATATTGCCTTATACGCTACCATNTTTATNTTGGGNATTACCACCATAGGGGTAACCANAATATTGNTGGATAAAAAATCAATTACATGTGCCTGTTTAGGTACTGCCTTAAAATTACCGATGACCAAAGCTACGTTTATTGAAAATACAATCATGTTGTTTATGGCCATTTGGATGCTAGTGAGTTAAAATAAGAATTGTAGAGGCGCAAGATATTGCGTCTAAAAGAGAATAGAGACGCAATATATTACGTCTAAATGCGAAGAAAAAAGAATATAGAGAATAGAAGAAAGACCTGCCTGCCAGCAGGCAGGGAATAGAAAAAAGAGAATAGAGTAGAGACATAATATTTTACGTTTGTACTCTTTTCTCTCAAAAATAAATTAAAAACGGAACAAATAAATAAACAAACAAAATGAANCAATCAATTTATGTATTAGCTTTTACAGCTTTAGTATTTACATCTTGTAAAAACAATACAAGCACAGCAACTGATAATCAAGAGCAAAAAACCGAAGCTACTTCAGGAAAAGCTTCAAAAACTCCAGTTGAAAAAGCGGAAGGTATAAGTCCAATTATTGACAGTTATTTACAATTAAAAAATGCACTTGTTGCCGATAATAGTCAAGATGCTGCCAAAGCTGGAACCACCATTATAGCAGCTTTTGATGGTTTTGATGCTTCGGTTTTATCAGAAGAACAACAAAAAGAATACCATGATATTGTTGAAAATGCCAGAGAGCAGGCCGAACACATCGCTGCTAATGCCGATAAAATGCATCACCAGAGAGTACACTTTGAGACGATTAGTAAAGATTTTACCGATTTGATCGCTGTAATTGGCACCGACAGACCTTTATACCAAGACTTTTGTCCTATGTACAATAATAATAAAGGTGGCTACTGGATAAGTGAAATTAAGGATATTAAAAACCCATTTTTTGGAAGTGAGATGATGACTTGTGGTATCCTGAAAAAGGAAATTTAAAAGGCTATAATAATGATTAGGAAAATAGCTCTTGTGNTTTTNCTTGTTTTTGTNGGTATTCAATTTATACCTACATTACGCAATCAAAATATGGAGGTATTNNCNACANATTTTACAAAANTTTATAAGGTGCCANAACCTATTGAAAATAGTCTTAAAACGTCCTGTTANGNTTGTCATAGTAACAANACCAATTATCTCTGGTATGATAAAATTNAACCTATGGCCTGGATTGTAGAAGATCATATTATAGAAGGAAAAAAAGAACTTAATTTTAGCGAATTTGGCANCTATTCNNTNCGNAGGCAGAAGAGTAAANTAAAGNCNATTATAAATCAAATTAAAGAGGATGAAATGCCACTTTCATCTTATTTATTATTTCATAGAAATNCTAAACTTTCAGAAGGTGAAAAANCGCAGATGGTNGCATGGTTTGAAAGTGTATTAGAAAGTAANAACTTTATTAACTAAAAAAACCAAATATGAACTATTTAAAANCAATTTCAGNAGTAATTTTTTCGTCATTATTGTTTGTAAGCTGTAATGAGAAAAACACGACTTCAAGTGAAATTAGTGCAGAAGCTATTTCTGCTGAAAAACAATTGGTTATAGCGGTAATGAAAAGCTATAAAGATGCCTTTGAAANTTTAACNACCGAAGGCACAATGTCTCTTTTTATTGAAAACTCTAAGGTTTACGAATCTGGTGGTGTAGAAGGAACTTATGCCAACTATATTGAACATCACATTGGCCCTGAACTCAGTCATTTTAATAGCTTTAAATTTTCAGATTATACCATTGATGTTGAAGTAGATATACCCTATGCCTTTACTACTGAAACCTATATTTATACTTTAGATATAAAAGCCAATCCAGAAAAAGAAAGAGAGGCTTTTGTTTTAAGTAAAAAAGGCGTAGCAACTTCCATTTTAAAGAAAATAGATGGTGACTGGAAAATTATTAAAACNCATTCTTCATCAAGAAATGTTAAAAAGAAATAAGTAAAAATTATGGCAGTAACAAGACAGACCTCTTTGAAAATTAGAAATATTCATAGGTATTTAGGACTTTTCCTAGGCATACAATTTGTTTTATGGTCTATAGGTGGGATTTACTTTAGCTTTACAGATTCGGATCAAATATCTGGGAAACATCTCAGAAACACTGCGTATAGTCCTAAAGTTTTTGATTCTCTTATAGCACCTTTAGAATTAAAACCAAATATTGAAATAAACAGTATTGAAATTATAGATATTAATAACCTTCCTTTTTATTGGGTAAATGATGAAAAGCTTTATGATGCCAAATCAGGAGAATTAAGAAATAATATTTCTAGTGACGAAGCCTTGGCAGTTGCCAAAAGTCATATGAAGCAGGATTTGATTGTAAAAAACATTAACTTGATTAAAGAATATCACAGAAATGCCGAATTTGTAAATGTTCCTTTGCCTGCTTATGCTATTGGTTATGAAGGTCTTGAGGAGGTAAAAGCCTATGTNTCTGCAAGAGACGGTAAATTTAGAAGTATTGTAAATTCGAGCAAGCGTATTTTTGAATTCTTATTCATGACCCATACTGTAGGTTATGAGGACAGTCACGATATTAATAATGTGTTTTTAAGAATTGCATCCTTAATTGGTTTAATTACTGTGTTAAGTGGGTTCTTGCTTTGGTATGTATCTTCTGCCACCATTACTAAGTTCATGAATAGATTTAAAAAAAAGAACTGAGATGGTAAATAGAAAAACATCGTTAAAGATTAGACAAGTTCACAGGTATTTGGGCTTGTTTTTAGGNCTTCAGTTTTTAATNTGGACGGTTAGTGGCCTGTATTTTAGTTGGACCGATCTTGATAAAATTCATAGTGATCATCTTAGAAGCGAAGCGCCTAAGCAAACAACCTTTAAAGGCTTAATAAGCCCTACGGCATTAACACCTAAAGTAAAAGTACGAAGTGTATCTATAAGAGATATTGATAACAAGCCTTACTATTGGNTNAATAATAANGCCCTTTACGATGCGAGAACAGGAGCCTTAAAACAAAGTATATCNCAAAAAGAAGCNATGGCNGTTGCTAAAAANCATATGCGTGATGATATGGTTGTAAAGGATGTCAGTATGATTGATGAGGTGGGAAAACATTCAGAATTTAGGTTTAGAAAACAGTTTTTGCCGGCCTATGTCATAAATTATACGAATCCCGAATCAATACGATCGTATGTATCTGCAAAAGATGGTGGATTTAAATTGATTACCCATCGCGATTGGCGNATTTTTGATTTTTTATGGATGACTCATGTTATGGGTTATGGCGACAGGGATCAAATTAATAATTTGCCTTTACAAATTTTTTCTGTTTTAGGATTAATTACGGCATTAAGCGGCTTTTTATTATGGTTTGTGACCTCGCCGACATTGCGTAAGATTTTTGTGAAAAAATAAGAATTGAACGATGGTAAGTAGAAANACGTCTTTAAANNTTAGACAAATACATAGGTATTTAGGNCTGTTTTTAGGCCTGCAATTCTTGATGTGGNCCGTTAGTGGTATCTATTTTAGTTGGACCAATATTGATGAAATTCATGGCGATCATTTCAGAAATGAAACNAGTGTAGTGCATAAATTTAAAAATTTGATTAGCCCTACCGCTCTAAATCCTTCTCTAAAAGTAAGGACTCTCGAAATGAGAGAAATTAATGGCCTGCCTTATTATTGGATAAATAATGAAATGCTCTATAATGCGCATACAGGCCAAAAGAAAGAAAAAATAGTAGAGGTTGAGGCTTTAGCCATATCAAAAAAGCAAATGCGTGACGGT
Organism: Flavobacteriaceae bacterium; assembly: GCA_016765375.1. Taxonomy (GTDB): domain Bacteria; phylum Bacteroidota; class Bacteroidia; order Flavobacteriales; family Flavobacteriaceae; genus NORP215. The sequence continues at coordinate 5,792 of JAESQB010000051.1, forward strand.
ATGAAAGTGACCGAAATTCAATTAATTTCCGAAGTTGGGAAGAAGCACGAATATCGAGGACGTTTTTTACCGGCCTATGTGATTAGTTATGATACTGATGAGGCCGTAAAAACCTATATTTCTGAAAAGGATGGGGCTTTTCAAAGGGTAAGACATCGCAATTGGCGTATCTTCGATTTCTTATGGATGACCCATGTCATGGATTATGATGGTAGGGATAACCTTAATAATTTGCTCTTGAGAACTTTTTCGATTTTGGGATTGATCACAGCTTTGAGTGGATTTTTGTTATGGTATATAACCTCGTCAAGTATACAGAAGCTTATTAAAAGAATAAAAAGATAGAGATGCAATATTTTTGCGTTTCAATAGAATTACGGTAAAGACGTTGTGTGGCAACGTCTCTAAAATAAAATGAAGATGAAAAAATATATAATTTATACAGGGGTATTAGCAATAGGCTTGCTCTTAGGATGGCTTATTTTTGGAGGTGTTACAACACCATCGATCCAGGAAGGAGAACACCAGCATGAATTGGTAGAAACGTCACCAAGTTCTCAAATTTGGACCTGCTCTATGCATCCACAAATCAGGCAGCCAGAACCTGGACCTTGTCCTATTTGTGGGATGGATTTGATACCAGCCGGAGATACTTCCTCAGAGGGTTTATCGCCCAATCAGTTTAAAATGACCGAAAACGCCATGGCTTTGGCCAATATCGAAACTTTAAAAGTTAAGGAGCAAGAAGTGAGTCCGAGCAGTTTAATGCTTACGGGGAAAATTAAAGAAAACGAAACCGGAAATGCCTTGCAAACGGCTCATTTTGGAGGAAGAATTGAAAAATTATATATTAATACTACCGGTGAAACGGTTAATAAAGGGCAACTTTTGGCTTTAATATACTCGCCAGAATTGGTGAGTACACAAGGCGAATTGTTGACGGCTTTAGAAATGAAAACTTCCCAGCCTAATTTATATCAGGCAGTCCGCAATAAACTTAAATTTTGGAAACTTAGTGACAAACAAATAAACGACATTGAGGTTTCAAAAAATATAATTGAGAATTTTCCGGTTTATGCAAATGTTTCTGGAGTGCTTATTGATAAAATGGTAGAGCAAGGAAATTATGTAAAATCGGGACAGGGGCTTTTCACCATTTCAAATTTAAATACCGTGTGGGCCGAGTTTGATGTTTATGAAAATCAGATTTCGACAATTAAAAAAGGCGATAAAGTGACTATTACCTCCCATGCTAATCCCAATGAAAAAATAAAAGCGAAAGTATCGTTTATAGATCCAATTTTAAATACTGCAACGCGAACCGTAATTGTTAGAGCGGTACTTAATAATAAAAAAGGCAATTTAAAACCGGGTATGTTTGTGAATGGTGTTTTAAATATTGAAGGCGATACAGAAATTAAAACAATATTGATGCTTCCTAAATCGGCTGTTTTGTGGACCGGGAAACGTTCGGTTGTTTATGTAAAAGTAAAGGGAGAAGCGCCTGTTTTTGAAATGCGAGAAGTGATCTTAGGAAATCTTATAGGAAGTGAATATAAAATAATAGAAGGTTTACAAGTTGATGACGAAATAGTAATTGAAGGTGCTTTTACGGTTGATGCCGCAGCCCAATTACAAGGCAAGAAAAGCATGATGAATCCTACTTCGGGAGTAAAGCCTATAACAGGACATGAACATCATGTAGGTAGTATTACTTCAACAGAAACAAAAACAGATACCCGATTACAAGTGTCTTCAGAATTTCAAGAACAATTAAAAGCCGTTTTTAATGGTTATATTACTTTAAAAGATGCCTTGGTAGGTGATAATCCCCAAAATGCTAAAAACGCTTCTAAAGGCGTGTTGGCAGCAATTTCAAAGGTAAATATGAAATTGTTGAAAAGTAATGATGCCCATAGCCAATGGATGGCTTTTGAAACGGCTATGTACAGTGCTGCTAATTCTATTTCGGCTACAGACGATATCAAGGCCCAACGCGAAGCCTTTATTGGTTTGTCTGACAATATGCTAAAGAGTATTTCAGCATTTGGGATAAATCAAAAGGTTTACAAACTCTTTTGCCCTATGGCAAATGATAATAAAGGCGCCTTTTGGGTGAGTGCTGAGGAAAAAATTAAAAACCCCTTTTTTGGAAGTAGCATGCTAAATTGCGGCAATGTAGATTCGGTTATTGAATAAAAACGTTTAAAGGTATTAGCAATTAATTAAACAACTATGAAACATACAGATCCACCCATTATTGCAGAACAAATTTTAAACGCTCCGATTGGAAGGGTATGGAAAGCCATAACTCAAGTAGACCAAATGCACCAGTGGTTTTTTGATAATATCCCTTCTTTTAAGGCCGAGGTAGGATTTGAAACTCAATTTAATGTAAAATCCGAAACCAG
>JAESQB010000052.1 GCA_016765375.1 Flavobacteriaceae bacterium
CCTTCTTTTCCGGCAAAAGTATTTACAGCATTGCTTATGGCAATTACCTTTCCTCCAGCTTTAACCCATTTGGTGAGTTTTTCCAAGGTTTTTTTATTGAATATGCTATTGTATCTTCCACTAGGTAAAATAATAACGTCGTATTTGTTGAGGTTAATACGTCCTATATACTCGGTATCTATGGAAGTTACCGGGTATTTTAATTGTTTTTCNAAGAAATGCCATGTGGCGCCATAACTCAATGAAGACACACCTTTTCCTTTTAAAAGGGCAATGCGTTGCTTGTTAATGAGCTTTACATCTGGCGAACCAAAGTCGGTGCCGTGGTCAGAAAAACTGGTAGGCGAGGCAAAAAGAACTCTATTATGCGCATTGGCAATACGGGTAAGGGTAGCGTCAAATTCAGCATTATGTTTATTATCACTTCGTGTTATAACAAGGCTTCCTCGGTCAAAACTACGTCCTGCTACACTAAATTTCTTTTCAGAAAAGCGCACTCTAATGTCNTTTTTNAAAAGCTCGGCCATAAAGGTTGCGTCTTTAATGCTGTTCCACTTTGCTATATAACCCGCAGCATTTTTTGAATTGCTATTAGTGACTTTAGGATTTGTGTGAGAGGCATTGGCCTTAACCAAAGTGCTGCTGGCTATAGTTTCTAATCCAAAGGCATGCGGTAAACTCCAAGCCGTAATATCATAAGTTAATGGGGTGCTGAGTTTAGCGTCGGGTTCAAATAATACTTTTACCATTTTTCCCTTAGGTTGATTGGTGCTTACCACCAAGGCCCCTTTTGCATTCATGCTGCCTTTGCCATTTTTAGAATAACTAAAACCACTTACGGTACCACCATCTGAAAATCCGTATTTTATATCGTGTAGATCAAGTAAGCGTGTTAGGGCATTTACATGATCTGGTTTTCCTTTTAAAACATAACTCTTGTATTTTAAATCCGAAGCATTAAAATACTTTTTGAATTCGCTATTTAGTTTTCCTGCATTTTTAGACGATATCTCAATAGTAGAAAGTCCTGTAGTGGTGTGATGTGCAGCCCGGTCTTTTAAGGTAAGCACAAAGCCTTGATCGGTTTGAATGCCTAAACCCGCACGCGAATGTCCTGCCTGTTCAAAAGTCATGCCTATGGCACCCATATACGTGGGATATGTATCGCCGTAACTTGGGTATAAAAGGTCAAAACGCTCACGGGTAAAAAACAACCATCCGTTGGCATCAAAATACTTGGCGTGATTTTTTCCTATTTGTGTTTGAAAATCGCGTTGCCAATCGCTAATAATTTCGTGAAAAGGCTCGGCAGCGGGAGCAAAATAATAAGGGCTGTTAATGCCCTGTTCGTGAAAATCTACATGAACATGTGGCATCCATTGGTTGTATATTTTTATACGTTGGCGTGATTCTACCTGCGATCCCCAAACCCAATCTCTGTTGAGATCAAAAAGGTAATGGTTAGCCCTTCCTCCTGGCCAAGGCTCATGATGCTCACCAGCATCGGCCGATACATCATAAGGTGATGAAGCTACAGTGTTAAACCAATTGGCATAACGATCACGCCCATCAGGATTAATACAAGGATCAAGAATGACCACGGTGTTTTGTAAATAATTTTTTTTCTGAGTAATGAGCTCGTAAGCCGTTTTCATGGCGGCTTCGGTACTGGAAGCTTCATTACCATGCACATTATAACTCAACCATACTATTGCTGTTTTTGGAGTGGCATCCCCATCCAATAAACCAATTTGTTTTAAATTATCGGTGCGAATGGTTTCTATATTTTTTAAGTTTTCTGCTGTTGAAATTATAGCATAGGTTAGTGGTCTGCCTTCGTTAGTTTTGCCATAAGGCTGATAGGTGACCAAATCGCTGTTTTTAGAAAGATGATTAAAATAGGCAACAACATCGCTATGTCTGGTAAACCGCTCGCCAATTTCATAACCTAAAAAATCTTTAGGTGATTGTAATTGTGCTAGAGCTGTAAGGGAACCCCCTAAAAATAATAGTAAAAATAATTTTTTCATCAGGTTGGAGTTTTTAAAAAATAAGGCTAAAACTACAAAAATTTATGCTGCTGATTTTGAAGATTAACGTATATTTAGGAGCAAATTATATTTGAAATTATATTTTTACAAAAAAATTTAAAAATTTATGCCCTCCCACTGTTTACCCTACCGTGAGACCAATTACTTTTCTTCATTAATTTGTGATTATTTAGACGAAAAACAAAGTCTAAAACCTTTTTATGATAATTTTCCGAAGTTGGAAAATTTTAAAGATCAAATAGCTCAAAAACAAGCGTCTTTTCCTTTTGAAAACCGAATACTTTTAGCAGAGGCTTTAAAAAAGCAATACAGCGCGATAGCTGTTTCCGAAGAAACCCTTAATAATATTGAGCTCTTAAAGAAAGACACAACCTTTACCATAACGACTGGGCATCAGTTAAACTTGTTTACAGGGCCTTTGTACTTTCTATATAAAATTATTTCGGCTATAAATCTTTCAGAAACTTTAAAAGAAACCTATCCTGATTGTGATTTTGTGCCTGTGTATTGGATGGCTACAGAAGATCACGATTTTGAAGAGATTAATTATTTCGATTTTAAAGGAAAAAAGGTACANTGGACTCGTGATTTTGGCGGTGCTGTAGGGGAGCTTAATACTGAAGGTTTGGAAGCTGTATTTACTGAATTTTCCAAAAAATTAGGAGATAGTACAAATGCCCAAAAATTAAAAGCACTTTTTAAAGAGGCCTACTTGCAACATGATAATCTTGCTCAGGCTACCTTATTTTTGGCAAATGCTCTTTTTTCAGAATACGGTCTGGTTATCATTGATGCCAATACCAAGGTGCTTAAACAGGAGTTTGTGNCTTATATGAAAGGGGAGATAGAAACCCAAATTGCCTATAAAGCGGTTATACCTAAAGCCGAAGCCTTAGAAGATTTAGGGTTTAAAGCCCAAGTAACGCCTAGGGAAATCAACCTTTTTTATCTCGGTAAAAACTCTCGTGAACGCATAATAGAAAAGGAAGGACGGTACCTCGTTAATAATACAGATATTTCATGGTCTTTAGATGAAATAAATAAGGAATTAGAGGCCAGCCCTCAGCGTTTTTCTCCCAATGTGATTATGCGACCCTTATATCAAGAGGTTATATTGCCTAATTTGTGTTATATAGGTGGTGGTGGCGAATTGGCCTATTGGTTTGAATTGTCAGATTATTTTAAAGTGGTTAATATGCCTTTTCCAATTTTATTACTTCGGAATTCGGTATTGTTAATGCCCGAGAAATTGTCGGATAAACTTGAACGTCTCCAATTGGAGTTGAAGGATTTGTTTTTAAAGCAACACAATCTTTTAACAAAATACACCAAAGCCAATTCTGATGAAGAAATTGATTTCTCAAAACAGAAACAGTTTCTGCAAGAGCAATTTAAAGGCATGTACGACATTGCTAAACATACAGACAAATCTTTTTTAGGCGCTGTTGCCGCTCAAGAAAAGAAACAATTAAATGGTTTAGCGNATTTGGAAAAACGCCTGTTAAGGGCCCAAAAGCGAAATATGAATGGTGCTTTAGCGCGATTAAAAGCCATCCAAGACCAACTTTTCCCCAAGCAGAGTCTTCAGGAACGAAATACCAATTTTTCTGAATTTTATTTAGAATTAGGAGAGNATTTAATTCCCTTNTTAAAGANNCANTTAGATCCTTTATGTGGTGAGTTTTTGATTATTAAACATCCTTAAAAGCTTTAAAAATATATGCTATGTGGGGTTGAGAAAACTAATTTTTTAAATTACTTTTGCGCATGCATAACAAAGTACTTATTTTAGATTTTGGTTCTCAAGTTACACAGTTAATTGCCAGACGTGTTAGAGAGCTTAATATATATTGTGAGATCCACCCTTACAATAAAATTCCTTCACATTTAGACGATTATAAAGCTGTAGTGCTTTCGGGCAGTCCTTTTTCGGTGAGAGGTGACGATGTTCCGCATCCAGACCTGTCTCAAATTCGTGGCAAGAAACCGCTTTTAGGTGTTTGTTTTGGGGCACAATATCTAGCACATTTCTCAGGTGGCCTAGTTGCATCTTCAAATACNNGAGAGTATGGTAGGGCAAANTTATCTTATATAAAAGAAGGAGAGGATTTATTCGCCAATATATCTGAGGGTTCTCAGGTTTGGATGAGCCATAGTGATACGATTAAAGATTTGCCAACCCATGCCGTGCTATTGGCCAGTACAAACGATGTTAAAAACGCAGCTTATAAAATAGAAGGCGAAACTACTTATGCCATTCAGTTTCATCCAGAAGTTTATCATACTACCGATGGAAAACAACTTTTAGAGAACTTCTTAGTNAATATTGCAGNNCTTNAGCAAGATTGGACNCCCGATTCGTTTGTAGAAGAAACGGTATCTGCACTAAAAGNAAAANTAGGAAGTGATAAAGTNGTTTTNGGATTATCGGGAGGNGTAGATTCTACTGTTGCCGCNGTATTATTNCATAAAGCCATAGGTGAAAATTTATATTGTGTATTTGTTAATAATGGCTTGCTTCGCAAAAATGAATTCGACAGTGTATTAAAACAATACGAAGGCATGGGCCTAAATGTAAAAGGCGTAGATGCTTCGGCACGCTTTTTGGATGCTTTGGCAGGTGTAAGCGACCCGGAAAAAAAGCGAAAGGCTATTGGTCGTGTATTTATTGAAGTTTTTGATGATGAATCACATNAGATAGAAAATGTAAAATGGTTGGCACAAGGCACCATTTATCCAGATGTTATAGAAAGTGTTTCGGTAACAGGAGGTCCTTCGGCAACTATTAAAAGTCACCATAATGTTGGNGGCTTACCAGATTTTATGAAATTAAATATAGTCGAACCNCTTAAAATGTTGTTTAAAGATGAGGTTAGACGTGTTGGAGCTTCTATGGGATTAGATCCAGCCCTTTTAGGGCGACATCCATTTCCTGGCCCAGGATTGGCCATTAGGATATTAGGAGATGTCACCCCAGAAAAAGTTCGTATTTTGCAAGACGTAGATGCTATTTTTATAAATGGTTTAAAAGAATGGGACTTATACGATAAAGTATGGCAAGCAGGAGCCATGTTGTTGCCAGTTAATAGTGTTGGCGTCATGGGTGATGAGCGAACCTACGAAAAATGTGTGGCTCTTAGAGCGGTAGAAAGTACAGATGGGATGACTGCAGATTGGGTNAATTTNCCCTATGCTTTTTTACAAAAAACATCTAANGATATAATAAATAAGGTGAAAGGCGTTAATAGAGTAGTTTANGATATTAGTTCAAAACCACCAGCAACAATAGAATGGGAATAACAAAAATAAATCCGAAGGTATTTTTTACTGTACTGTATGCCCTGCTGCTTTTTACTACGGCAGGATTTGCACAGGACAATTTTAGAGTGCATACCGTAAAACAAGGCGAGACTATTTATAGTATCGCTAAGCTTTATAAGGTTACTGAAAAAGGGATATATAAATTAAATCCCGAAGCTGAAATTGGGATCAGTCCTAATACAAAACTNATCATCCCTAAGGCAATAAATCAAGACGATACTGAGGTAACCTNCAAACAACACAAAGTAAAGAAAAGGGAAAATCTTGTCAGTATTTCAAATAAATACAATGTATCTGTAGCCGATCTTAAGCGTTATAATCCTTGGCTACACTCTAGAGATATTAAGCGAAAAGATAAAATATTGATTCCTGTTAAATCAAAACCTGAGATTACCAGTACTTTACCTGGTTCATCTTCAGAAGATGATAATTTAGGAATCCATATCATACAGCCTAAAGAAACGGCTTTTGGTGTTGCAAGAAAATACGGGATTACTATTTCGCAATTAGAGGTTTTAAATCCTGATATAAAAACAGCTTTTAATATAGGTGTAACCTTGAAAGTGCCTAAAGAATCTCAGTTGGAAACGGCTATTATCGAACCTGATTTTGAAACCTATGAAGTGCAGCCAAGAGAAGGTTTTTATAGGTTAAAAATTAAATTGGGATTAAGCAAGGAAGAGATTGTAGCTTTAAANCCTTATGCCGAAGAAGGTCTTAGAAACGGNATGANTTTAAAAATTCCCAGGCAAAGAGATGAGGAGGCCATTACTNTTGTTAANCTTGAAGAGGGTCTTGTAAATTTTAAACCAAAAAATATTGTTGTTTTATTGCCTTTTGAATTGCATAAAATGGATTTGGATTCGGTGCAATACAATGAAGGCCTTTTAAGAAAGAGCGAGGTTTTACGCATTGCTTTAGATTTTTATAAGGGCGTTAAAATAGCTGCCGAATTNGCAAAGGAAAAAGGCATTTCGGTAAATTTACAAACGTTTGATACGCAAAGAAACATAGGGCGAATTCAACAAATCATAAATGCAAATGATTTTAGTGAGGTAGATGCTGTTATTGGGCCCTTGCGAAGAAAACAAGTTGAGTTTGTTGCTAATGCCTTAAAAAGAGAAAGAGTACCGGTATTTTCACCTCTAAGTAAAAGTGAGATTAGAGGACAAAGTAATTTCTTTCAGACCATTCCTTCTAAAAACATTTTAAAAAAGAGCATGTTAGATTATTTAACCGAGGAGGGTAAGGATAAAAAAGTAATGATAATCTCCGATGCTAAATACGCGAGTCATAAAGCCGAATTATTNTCTGTTTTTCCGGANGCACAAAGCCTTTCGCCTAGAGAAGGTGGTTTTTTATACCCTGTTGATTTTGANAATGTATTCGAAAAAGATGAAGAGAATTGGGTGGTATTAGAGTCGGATAATGAAAAGTTTGTAGACAATGTGGTGAGTCTTTTAAATGGGATTCCAGAGGAGTGTCCTATTAGACTGTTTACTTTAGAAAGAAATAATGCTTTCGATTTCTCAGCTATTTCAAATGAAAGTTTAGGGAATTTAAATTTTACTTTCCCTTCAATTAGTAAGAATTATGAAATAAGTATTGAAAATAGCTTTGTAGAGAAGTATATGGATGCTTATGGTTCTGAGCCTAATAATTATGCCATACGTGGTTTTGATATTACTTACGATGTATTACTTCGTTTGGCTTCTGCAGATAATTTATATCAAGCCATTAGCGGACAAACTGAATATGTAGATAATAAATTTAATTATACTCAAGACAATTCAGGAGGGTATTTTAATAATGCCCATTATATATTAAAGTTGAATAAGGATCTTCAATATGAAATCATAAAAAAATGACATCAAGAGTAACCTATAAAGGAAATTTANGAACCCATTGTGAGCATATTAAATCGGGAGGNACTTATATAACCGATGCTCCAACAGATAATATGGGCAAGGGTGAAGCCTTTTCACCCACAGATACCGTTGCTACGGGTGTAGCCAATTGCATGCTTACCGTTATGGGAATAAAGGCGGCCTCAATGAATGTAATNTTAGATGGNGCCACGGCCGAAGTAACCAAAACCATGGCNGCCAATCNGAGACGAATTTCAAAAATTGAAGTGGTTTTTAAAATGCCNTCTGGNATTGATGNAAAATCNCAAAAAATATTAGANCANGCNGGCAATACTTGCCCGGTTAATAATAGCTTACATCCCGATATTATAAAAGAAGTGCTTTTTAATTGGGGTTGATAAATTACGAATTACGAATTACGAATTATTGAGTTATTGGATTAATTTTTCAACTATCAACTACCTACTGTGAACAGCAAATCACATTAAATTTATTTCTGAAACACATATACTGAACAGTGGTAGAATCAAAATGAATAAAGGGAGCGACCGATTAATTGAACTGGCTCATTATAAAATGCCTTTTGGGAAATACAAAGGTTGGTATTTGGTAGACATTCCCGAGTTTTATTATGTGTGGTTTAAACAAAAGGGCTTTCCAAATGGTAAACTAGGAGGTTTATTAGCTGAAATGTATGAGATCAAGTTAAACGGTTTAGAAG
>JAESQB010000053.1 GCA_016765375.1 Flavobacteriaceae bacterium
ATAATAGAAGTTTAGATTTATTTAACCTCAGTGAAAATGTCGTTTTTGACGACATTACCATGTATAAATTAGGAGGTTATTATATTCCTAAATACGATTCTTTTTCAAATTATTGGAGTCGTGTAACGTATAGGGCTGGAATTAGATTTGAAAATTTAGGAATGACCATTAATAACGAAGAGATTAACGAGTTTGGCATATCTTTTGGAGTAGGATTGCCAGTAAGGAACTTTTCAAACGTAAACATTGGTTTTGAAATAGGAAGAAGAGGTACTAAAAATGCAGGACTCGTTGAAGAAACCTTTTTTGGAGGGTTTATAAGTTTATCACTCAATAGTAAGTGGTTCAAAAAAACATTATTTGATTAACAGCCATTAATAATATATTATCATGAAGACTAAAATTACTTTAATGCTAACAGGGCTTTTATTAAGCTCGAGTCTTGTATTTTCTCAAGCTACTGAATCCTGCATTATAACAGGCTCTGATTTTATTGAAAATGCCAAAATAAGAAATTACGAAGCGGCTTATGCGCCTTTCATGAAGCTGCGTAAAGAATGCCCTGCCTGGAGTTTAGCCCTTTACCAACATGGGGAAAAATTACTTAAGTCTCGAATTAAAAAAGCGAGTGATGCTACTCAGAAAAAAACCGAGGTAAACGATTTGATCAAACTTTATGAAGAACGTTTACATCATTATCCTTCAAAAACAAAAAAAGGCAATATTCTCACTAAGATCGCCCAACTTAAATACGACAATAAAATAGGTGACATGATAAGCCAATACCTTGGTTTTCATAAAGCTCAAACTGAAGATTCTAAAAACTTTAAAAGTCCAAAAGGTTTATACACCTACTTTTCCCTTTTAGTTGATCTTCACAAAGGTGAGCAAAAAGAAGCCCAGGAAGTTTTTGACCTCTACGATATTGTTATTCTAAAAATAGAAACCGAGCAAAACAAATGGGCCAAACGTATTGCACCTCTTACCGAGAAAGAAGACATTGGTGAAATTCTTTCCCAAAAAGAAGCCAAAACTCTAAAAAAAGGAGACCAGTTTTTGTCAAATTACGGAATAATTAAAGGCAGTGTTGATGCAAAACTTGGAGATATTGCCGATTGTAAAAATTTAATTCCGCTTTTCACTAAGGATTTTGAAGCCATGAAAAACGATTTGGCTTGGATTAAAAAAGCTGCTAGAAGATTATCAGCAAAAGATTGTACCGATTCCGACTTATTCATTACTTTGGTTGAGCAATTAGACCGCCTAGACCCTTCGGCAAAAACAAAACTTTACCTGGGGCAATTAGAAAAAGGAAAAGGCAATATGGGCCGTGCACTTCAATATTGGGAAGAATCGGCACAAATGGAAACCGATCCCAATGCAAAAGCAAGTCTTTATTACCGTATAGCAGAAGACAAACGCTCTAAAGGGCAATACTCACAAGCAAAAAGATACTATAACAAAGCTTTGGCTAATAAACCTTCCTTCGGAATTTGTTATTTACGCATTGCCGATATGTATGCCAAAAGTGCCAACAGTTGTGGCACCACGGTATTCGAAAAAAGAGCTGTTTATTGGTTAGCCGCACAAACCGCTAGAAAGGCTGCCAGGGTAGATGCCTCATTATCTAGAAATGCAAAGGCTACAGCAAATGCTTACCAAAAACGAGCCCCTTCTAAAACCGAAATTTTTCAAGGTGGTATGCAAGGAAAACGCATCCCTCTTAGATGTTGGATTGGAGGCTCTGTAAAAGTGCCAAACCTATAGATGTCCATTTTAAAATATATCAAGCTTAGCGTGATTGCCCTTATTGTGGCAATCACGTTTTTTGCTTGTGAAGGCAATGATAAAAAAATTGACTTGCTCAATATTTCCCCAAAAACACCTTTGGCAGAAGGAAGAGGAATTAACCTTAAATATACCGATTCTGGCAGAGTGGTCTCTAATTTAATAAGTCCGCTTTTATTAGACTACTCCAATTTTGAATTCCCTTTTACCGAGTTTCCAAAAGGTGTAAAGGTTCATTTTTGGAATAAAGAAAATGAAAAAAGTACCGTAACTTCAAACTACGCCATCCATTACAACCAAACCAACTTGGTAGACCTTAGAGGCGATGTGGTTTTATTTACCAGTGACAGCACGGTACTCAATGCCCAACAAATGTATTGGGACGTAAAGAATAAATGGCTGTTTACCGACCTTCCCTATAGAATAAAATTTAAAGACGGCTCTTTTAATGATGCCAATAGTTTTGACTCGAGTGAAGATTTTAAAAATTTCTTATCTAGAAAAAACATAGGCGTACAACTTATTTCAGAAAAAGACTCAATCACAACACCATTACAATAATTTAAAACCATACACAAATGACCACTAAAATATTTCGTTTTTTTGAAATCGCATACCTTTTTATTGCCATTGTATTTCTTTACGAAGCCTATGAAAAATGGGATGTCAACAGAAATAAAGCGTATTTATTTATTTTCTTCGTAGTAGTTGCTATCTTTATGTTCTTCTTTAAACGCAAGTTTAGAAAAAAACTAGAACAACGTCAGAAAAATAATTAATGGAATTTGAGATTATAATAATAATTTCCTCGCTTATATTATCGGCATTCTTTTCTGGGATGGAGATTGCCTATGTCTCATCAAATAAAATACATATTGCCTTAGAAAAAAAACAAAAAAATTTCATTTCTCTTATATTAAAACGCATTACCAGACGTCCTTCAAAATTTATTGCCACCATGTTGGTGGGCAACAATATAGCTCTTGTGATATATGGGTTTTTTATGGGCGAACTCCTCATGCAATACATAGATGCAACAGGCCCCTTTGGTTTTTTTCTGCAAACTGTAATTTCAACTTTAATAATTCTACTTACTGCGGAATTCTTACCTAAGGTGTTTTTTCAAATATATGCCAATACGCTCATAAAGGTTTTAGCGCTTCCTGCCTACCTTTTTTATCTCTTGTTTTCACTTATCTCTGAATTTGTTATCTGGATCTCAGACTTCATCCTAAAACATGTCTTTAAAACCAAAGGCGACTCGGTACAGCTTACCTTTAGTAAGCAGGAATTGGGCAATTATATTTCTGAACAACTAGAAATTGTTGAAGAAAATACTGAGGTGGACTCCGAGATTCATATTTTTCAAAATGCTTTAGCCTTTTCCGAAGTAAAATCTAGAGAGGTTATGCTGCCCAGAACCGAAATTAGAGCAGTAGACATCCATACTACCCCTGCTGATCTGGCTCTTATTTTTGCCGAAACGGGTCTATCAAAACTCATTGTTTATAAAGAGAATATCGACCATATAATAGGCTATGTCCATTCGTTTGAACTCTTTAAACAGCCTAAAACAATTAAAAGCATGATGAGGGCTGTCGTTTTTGTTCCCGAAACCATGTTAATAGCCGATGTGTTAAACAGCCTCACCAAAACCCGTAAAAGTATCGCTATTGTTTTAGACGAATACGGAGGAACATCAGGCCTAATAACCGTAGAAGATATAGTTGAAGAGCTTTTTGGTGAAATTGAAGACGAACACGACACGACCGTGTTAATTGAAAACCAATTGGATGATACTCATTTTTTGTTTTCGGCACGCATTGAAGTAGACTATCTGAACGAAAAATACAAGCTCAATCTTCCTGAAAATGAAAATTACGAAACCCTTGGCGGCCTGATTGTAAACTATACCGAAACCATTCCTAAACAGGGAGAAACCATTTATATTGAACATTTTAACATGACCATTAAAGCCGTTTCAAACATAAAAATTGAGTTGGTAGAATTAAAGCTAATTCCTCAGGAATAATTCATAAAATTATGGCTCTAAGTCAAATAGAATGAATTAATTTAAAAAAAATTCCCTTAATTAACACACAAATATAAACAGCATAGCACCAAAATTATACATTAAATATTAGATATTTAGTGCCCGTTTTATAAAAAATATGCGGCTTAAATTTTCTTTTAAGTTTCACAATGAAGTCATCTTGATTGTTTTCGCTAAATTTTGAGGCGTATCCTTCTTAAAGTGCCTAGAAAATGTTATTTTCGCCCCCTATAAAATTCATGACAAATGGCAATTTTAAATAAAATTAGACAACGCGGTTTTATCTTAATAATCGTAATAGCATTAGCCCTCTTTTCTTTTGTATTGGCTGATGTAATAAAAAACGGCGGTTTTTCTTCACAAAAATCACAAAACACCGTTGCTACCATTAATGGCAAGGATATTTCCCAACAAGAATTTGCAAAACTTGTTGAGACCACACAACGCAATATGGGCGTAAATGCCACAACCCTACAAGCTGTACAAAATGTATGGGACAGGGAGCTTAAAAATATTATAATACAAGGACAATACGAAAGCCTTGGTTTAAAAATATCTCCAGAACAATTGAGAGATGCACTTAGACTCAACTTGTCTAATGACATCACTTTTCAAAACGAAGCTGGCTTTTTTGATGAAAACAAATTACAAGAATACATTGCCAATTTAAAAGCGACTTCAAAAGAGAATTATGACCAATGGATAGCTTACGAAAACAATGTCATAAAAACCATTGTAGAGCAAAACTACTACAACCTTATTAAAGCCGGTATGGGTGCTACCCTTGCCGAAGGGGAGTCTGAATACAGTTTTGAATTCGATAAAGTTGATATCCAATATGTTCAGGTGCCTTATACAAAAATCCCTAATGAGGATGTGAAGGTTAGCGAAAGTGAAATAAGAGCTTATATTAAAAGCCATAAGGATGAATTTACAATTGAGCCTACAATAGGCNTGCAATATGTGATTTTTACCGAAGAGGCCTCTAAAGAGGACAACGACAACATACAATTGGAGCTTTCAAAATTGATTGAAAACAAAGTTGATTACAATTCTGTAACGAAAATGAATGACACTATAATCGGGCTAAAAAATATTAGTTCAGATTATGAAACCTATGTAAATAGCCATTCAGATCAAAAATATACAGACCGTGTTTGGTTCAAGCAAGACTTGCCAGTTGAAATTGCCAATTCTCTTTACAATCTAAAAAAAGGAGACATATATGGCCCTTATAAATTGGGTAATTCCTATAGCATTTCAAAATTAATAAACACAAAAATAATGGCTGATACCGCAAAAGCTAGTCATATTTTAGTGTCATGGAAAGGACTTCAAACTGCCATTGGTNTTNAAAGAACTAAAAAAGAAGCTAAAAAATTAGCCGANAGNTTANTAAGCCAAAGTNAAGCGAAATAAAAGTAANTTTAACGANTTTGCCAAAACCTTNTCTTCNGATTATTCAAATAAAGATAATGGCGGTGACTTAGGNGATTTTACGCCNGCCANCATGATTCCTGAATTNAGTGATTTTGTATTNAGTAATCGCGTAGGNACAATAGACGTTATCGAAACCGAATTTGGATACCACTTGGTGCGCATAGACCGATTAACCAAGGCTAAAAAAGCTTTAGAATTGGCAACCATAATCAGAACCATTGAGCCTTCAGAAGAAACNCTTAACGACATCTTTACCAATGCCACCAAGTTTGAAATTGCTGTCGGAAAAGAAGATTTTATTGAGGTAGCTAACAAATCAAGCTATGCCGTTTTACCCGTTGATAANGTTGGTGAATTAGACGAAAANATCCCAGGTGCTGGAAGAAACCGACAATTGGTGTCTTGGGGTTTTAATGATGACACTAATGTAGGTGACATTAAACGATTTAATTTGGGTGCAGGAGGCTATATAATAGCCCAATTAATAAACAAGAATCCAAAAGGNTTAATGAGCATTGCCGATGCNTCTTTACGGGTGACNCCTATTTTAAGAAATAAGAAAAAAGCTAAATTAATTAGAGCAAGCATTACAGCTACAGATACTCAAGCTCTTGCTGAAGAGCAAAATGTTCAAGTAAACGCTGCAAGCTCCATAAGCCTTCTTAGCCCTACCCTAGCAGGTGCTGGTAACGAACCTAAGGTATGCGGTGCTGCTTTTGGCCTTAAAGTAGGAGAAACCTCTAAATTAATTGATGGAAATAANGGCGTTTACATGATAAAAGTAACCGCTATAAACAAAGCACCAAAATTGGACAACTATCTCGCCAATGCCAAACAGTTGAGTGATAAACGCAAAACTACAGCAAGTATCAGTGTTTATAATGCTCTTAAGAAAATGGCTGACATATACGATAACCGATCCAATTTNTATTAGAAAAAGCTATGCCTACAAGGTTTTAAAAACCTTGTAGGCACATTTTTAAACTTTANGGTTTATCATCTCATTAAACGGAATAACCGTCTTGTATCCTTTNTTTGGGAAATACGATAAAGCCTCTTNTCTGGTAGCTAAAATAAAATCGCCTCCCCAAGCACCTAAACTTTTTACAACACCGGGNTAGTCTGAAAACAATTGAGCTTTTAAAACCGAAAGCCCTGTAATTTTTGAAACTAATTTTTCGTGTTCAACCATGATGCTTTCAAAATCTAAAAGAGACTCTGTTTTTAACAAACTTCGCGTTAAAGTGGTTACTTTATCAATAGTTTTCTTATTTACTTTAGCTTGCCTATAGTGTTTTATGCCCTGTTTACTGTCTTGTTTCTTGTTGAGATACACAAAAAAAAGCTGTTCTGTAAATTTCCAATCTAAAGTTACTTCTTCAATTTTGGGTATTTTATTTTCTATCGAATAAATAATAGGTACAGCCCTTTGAGCACATGCAATATCATANCCACTGCCTCCAAAGCTGAGGTCTAATAAAGTAAAGGNATCAACATTTGCCCATTGAGCAATNTTATTGATCAAAGTAGAAGACGTGCCTAAACCCCAATCNCTAGGAAAATCAAGATTTGTAGTNATTTTAAAACCCATATCNCCTTTTAGGAATTCTGAATTTAAANTTTTTGCAGCNNCTAAAACAGTCATTAAANTTTTTGAAATAGGATTAGGGCTTTTAACCGGATAGGATGTAATCTCTTCAAATAAAAAAGCATCTTCAAACCAAATCTCTCCATGGTCATCTAAAGCCTTCCATATTATTTTTAAATCGGATATAGGTTCTACAGACAACGATTGTCCAAAACAGGTTGGTATGGCNAAAGCATCGGCACCATCAAGCACTGCATATTCGCCGGTGAGCAGTAATTTTCCATTGCTGTAGAAGTTGTGTGTCAATATTTAATTTTTCATGTTGAGACGCAAAATTTTGCGTCTTTACTATTTTATACTATAAAATATCAAAGCNCTTACTTATTACTTTCTCAANTTTTCAATAAAATTAACCGCCTCACGATGGCTCACCTTATGTGTTTTAAAATAGGTGATAGCAAGCTCCTTTTCCTGTTTACTGGCATTTAATTGGTTTAATATATTCATTAAATGCATTTTCATATGCCCTCTTTGAATGCCTGTNGTCACTAATGANTTTATAGCNGCAAAATTTTGCGCTAAGCCTGCNACCGCAACTATTTGCATTAATTTTTTAGCATTGGGATTTCGTANCATATTAAAAGCCAATTGTACCAAAGGGTGTAACTNAGTAAGNCCTCCAACGGTACCNAGTGCCAAAGGTATTTCTATCCAAAAATTAAAAACACCATCTTTTATTTGAGCATGGCTTAAGCTTGTATAGCGTCCNGTTTTTGAGGCATAAGCATGTATACCGGCTTCAACAGCCCTAAAATCATTGCCCGTGGCTAAAATTACCGCATCAATCCCATTCATAATACCCTTATTATGGGTAACGGCTCGTCTGGGTTCTACTTGGGCAATTTCTAAAGCCCTAATGAATTTTTGAGCGAATTCTTCACCATTAAATTCAGGGGTGCTTAAGGCTTCTAAGGAGCAACTTACCGAAGCTTTTACCAAGCATTCTGGCACATAGTTAGACAAAATACTCATCACAATTTCAAGCCGTTTTTCGGTTTCAGAAAAAGCAGCATAATGCTTTGCTTCGCGCTCTAAGGTTTGAGCAAATTGTTCTAAACAAGAATTTATATAATTGGCCCCCATGGCGTCCACAGTTTCAAAGCTACAATGCAACTGATAATAATGGTCTAAGTCCTTAGTTTTATTGATTAATACAATATCCAAAACACCGCCTCCCCGTGCTTTCATGTTTTTAGAAATTTCATCAACCGAAGCTAAAAGTTTCGGTTTTATGCTTTTAAAAAACGTCTCTAATTTGGCAGCATCACCGTAATAATTAAAATGCACCTGTCCGGTTTTTACCGTCGAAATGACCTGAGTTTTAAAGCCGCCCCGCTCCAACCAAAATTTTGCTGCATTGCTGGCAGCAGCAACTACCGAACTCTCTTCAATAGCCATAGGAATGGTGTATAACCTATCGTTAATTAAAAAATTAGGGGCTACCCCAAAGGGAAGGTAATAATTGGTAATGGTATTTTCAATAAACTCGTCGTGAAGCTCTTGAAGTTTAAGGTTGGTATTCCAATAGGATTTAAGCGTGACTAAGGCATCTGTTCTATTATTAAAATAATGAGAGACTAGCCATTGAATTTTCTCATCCTTAGAGAGTTTTGAAAAACCGCTTACGGGATTGGGCATATATATTGTTCTTTTTCTCAACAAAGATACTATATTATTTATGCTTAAAAACCTGTTAGGTTTATCAAACCTGACAGGTTTGATTTAATTTAATTAACAACAAAATACTGCTTATTTGACTATTTTTTAGTAAACTTGGCCTCACAATTTCTTAATAAAAAACTTATGCGTTATTTAAAATTGGTTTTTATAGGTCTCATCCTCTCTACAATTAACGTTTCGGCGCAATTAAAAAACATTACTTTAGAAGAAATTTGGGGTGGTGAATTTCGTTTAGAACGCCTAGACCGCCTACACTCTTTAAATAACGGCAAACAGTATTCNGTATTAAATTATAACCGAGCAAGCAAAGCTTCTACCGTTGATGTATATGATTATAAATCTTCAGAAAAAGTAAACACCCTTATTAATACTTCNGAATTAAAAGAAATTAACGCAATAAGAAGTTACAGCTTTAATGCCGATGAGTCCAAACTATTGATCTCCACAAAACTAAGAAGCATTTACAGGCGTTCGTCTGTAGGCACTTATTATGTGTATGATATTGCTTCTAAAAAACTAGATTTAGTTTCAGAAAATCAAATTCAAGAACCCACCTTTTCACCCGATGGCAGCAAAATGGCCTTTGGATTTGATAACAATATTTATATTAAAGATTTGGTTTCAGGCCAAACCATACAAGTTACCCATGACGGTGTTAAAAACAGTATCATAAATGGTTTGACTGATTGGGTTTATGAAGAGGAATTTGGCTTTGTACGTGCCTTTGATTGGAATAAAACCGGAAACAAAATTGCCTTTATCCGTTTTGATGAAACCCAAGTACCCGAATTTTCAATGGATGTTTACGGAAAAGGCCTTTACCCGCACCCACAGGTTTTTAAATACCCTAAAGCCGGTGAAAAAAATGCAAAACTCACCTTACACCTATACGATTTAAATACCACTAAAACCCAAGAGGTAGATCTTTCAAACTATAATTCATATTATATCCCGAGAATTGAATGGACCAAAGATGCCGATGTGTTGAGCGTGCAATTGCTTAACCGTCATCAAAACGAATTGGATTTGGTTTTTGTAAATGCTACTGATAACACCTCGAAAGTAGTGCTCCATGAAAGTGATAAAGCCTATATTGAAATTACCGACAACCTTACTTTTTTAGACGACAATAGCTTTATATGGACCAGCGAGAAAGACAATTGGAACCATATTTACCATTATGATAAGGATGGAAACCTTATTAATCAAATTACAAAAGGCGAATGGGATGTGACCCGTTATTATGGCTTTGACGCTAAAAACAAAAAAATATATTTCCAAAGTACCGAAGGCAGTAACATCAATAGAGCGGTTTATGCCATTAAAACAAATGGTACAAAAAAGACCAAACTAAGCAATCACACAGGAACCAATAGCGCAGCCTTTAGTGCCGATTTTACCTATTTCATCAACACCTTTACCGATAGTAATACNCCTAATGTATTCACCTTACACGAATCTAAAAAAGGAAAGTTGATAAANGAAATTAAAAACAACAATGCNNTAAAACAACAATTAGACGNNTATAATATTTCACCAAAAGAGTTTTCGACCATAAACATNAATGGTAATGAATTGAATATGTGGATGATTAAACCCAAAGATTTTGACCCTAATAAAACCTATCCTTTATTTTTATACCAATATTCGGGGCCAGGTTCTCAAAGCGTTTCAAATACCTGGGGAGGCTCTAAGGATTACTGGTATCAAACTCTAGCGCAACAAGGTGTTATTGTAGCCTGTGTTGATGGAAGAGGCACCGGATATAAAGGNGCCGATTTTAAAAAGGTAACTCAAAAAGAATTGGGGAAATACGAGGTAGAAGATCAAATTAGTTTTGCTCAAAAAATGGGTGAATTACCCTATATAGACGCCAGCCGAATTGGAATTTGGGGCTGGAGTTATGGCGGTTTTATGTCGTCAAATTGCTTGTTTCAAGGNGCCGACACTTTTTCAATGGCCATTGCTGTTGCNCCGGTAACCTCATGGCGTTTTTACGACACCATTTATACNGANCGNTATATGACCACCCCACAGGAAAACCCTGGAGGATACGATAATAATTCGCCCATTAGCCATGTCAATAAACTTAAAGGCGACTTCCTTTTGGTTCACGGCTCTGCCGATGACAATGTACACGTGCAAAATACCACCCGTATGGTAGAAGCCCTGGTACAAGCCGATAAGGATTTTGACTGGCGCATATATCCCGACAAAAATCACGGGATTTTTGGAGGCAATACACGGTTGCACTTATATAAAAAACTAAGTGATTTTGTAAATAAAACCCTATTAGAAAAATAATAATTTTCCTGCCCCGCCTTAGGCGGTTGGGAAATAAAGACACTAACTAAAAACTATTTATATGGAATTTAAATTTGGCGGTTCAGAAGTTAACCAACGTACAGTCCTGGGACACCCCTCTGGCTTATTTGTATTATTCTTTACCGAAATGTGGGAACGCTTTTCCTATTATGGCATGCGTGCTTTATTGGTATTATTTTTAGTATCATCAGTACTAGACGAAGGTTGGGCATGGGACCGCAGCGATGCTTTAGTACTTTATGCATGGTACACCGGATTGGTATATTTAACGCCTATTATAGGCGGTTTTATAGCCGATAAATTTATGGGCTATCGAAAAGCCGTTGTTCTTGGCGCATTACTTATGACTTTAGGTCATGCTTCAATGGCCTTAGAAGGCATGACGTCCATGTTTTTTTATGTAGGTCTTACCTGTTTAATTCTTGGAAATG
>JAESQB010000054.1 GCA_016765375.1 Flavobacteriaceae bacterium
CGTTCTTATCCAAGTAAAAGATAACGGGACCGCCTTAAGCAAAAATCAGGCTGCAAAGGTATTTGATCAATTTTACCGCGTTCAAAAAGGCAATACCCACGATGTAAAAGGCTTTGGTATTGGCTTGTATTATACCAAGAAAATTGTTGAGAAACACGATGGAAATATTGCTGTTATATTAAACCCTAAGGAAACCATTTTTAAAATAGAATTACCCCATGAACCTGCCCATTAAAATTTTATTGGCCGAAGACGAGCCTGCTTTAGGGCAAATCATAAAGGAAAGTTTAGAAACTAGAAATTTTGAAGTTATCCTCTGTGATAATGGCGAAAATGCCTATGCCAGCTACCTAAAAGAAAAACCCAAACTCTTGGTCTTGGATGTAATGATGCCAAAAAAAGACGGCTTTACACTCGCTAAAGAAATACGAGAACAGGACGAGACCATTCCCATAATTTTTTTAACAGCCAAATCGCAAACCCAAGATGTGGTAGAAGGCTTTACCATAGGCGGAAACGATTATTTAAAAAAACCTTTTAGCATGGAAGAGCTCATCGTTCGCATTCATGCCTTATTAGACCGTACAGCACTTCAANAACAAGCCGATATAATGGACATTGGCGATTATAATTTTAATTTCCCTAAACAAACACTTCAATACCAACAAGAGGATTTCATAAGACTTACCCACAGAGAAGCTCATCTGCTTTTTCATTTGGTAAAAAACAAAAATAAGGTATTAGACCGCTCCTTAATTTTAAACAAACTATGGGGCAATGACGATTTTTTTAACGCCCGTAGTATGGATGTCTTTATCACAAAACTTCGCAAAAAACTAAGCAAAGATCCTAGTATTCAAATTCTTAATGTAAGAGGTTTTGGTTATAAGCTTATTTGTTAAAATAAAATTAGAAACCACAGCTTATAAAACGGCTCCTTACACCTTTTAAACTAATAAAATCTTACAGACCAAGTTCAGGTTTTGGAGAAATAGCNAATGTTAAAACATTTAGTTATTAAGCTTAATTTATTACATTCGTCAACTAAGTATATTTAAATTAATCCTCCAACCACAATCATGAGAAAAATTACTTTCCTCCTTACCTTACTAGTAAGTTTAAATTTGACCTTTGCACAAGATCAAACTAATAGCCAAACACCAAGCCCTAATTACAGGTTAGCATCAAAATTTTCGCCAACAAACATTGGAAAATTAGTGCACTCTACAACCGTAAAACCGCATTGGTTAAAAAAGGGAAATCGTTTTTGGTATCAATANAAAACTACCGAAGGNTCTAATTATTATTTAGTTGATGCCGATAAACGAACTAAAACAGCAATGTTTGACAAGGAAAAAATGGCNATCTGGCTTACNAANATNACNAAAGACCCTTATGATGCACAGCACTTGCCAAAGTTTAAATTTAANTTTGTTAAANNCGAAACGGCCNTTCGTTTTAGAGTTACTTCTTCTGAAAAAGTAGCCGTTAAAGACGAGAAGGAAAATGGTGTTAAAAAGGACTCTTCNTCNACTAAGAAAGCAAAAAAGAAAGCNCCTAAAATGGANAAGAAGGTATATCANTTAGAATACCGATTAGGAAGTAATTCACTAACCATAATTGATAATAAAAAAGAAGACAAAAAAAAGTGGGAAAAATGGGCTAATGTTTCTCCAGACAGTACCATAGTGTTATTCTCTAAAAACTACAACCTGTTTTGGATGGATAAAACTAATTTCTTAAAAGCCGTAAAAAACGAAAAAGATTCTACCATTGTTGAACATCAATGGACCACTGATGGCGTTGAAAATTATGGTTATGGCGGTAATACTAGAGGAGAAAACAACGAAACTAAAGTGAAAAAAAAGGACGACAGAAAATCCATACGAGGCACTTGGTCTCATGATTCTAAAACCTTTGTGTTNCAAAAAACAGATTCCAGAATGCTTAAGGATCTATGGGTGATAAATTCGGTATCAAAAAAACGTCCAACATTAGAAACCTATAAATACCATATGCCTGGAGAACAAGAATTCTCTAAAAAAGANCTNCTTATTTTCGACATNCCTTCAAAAGCTGTACGTAACGTTAAACTGGATACTTTAACACAGCAGAGCATTTCGGTATATNGNGCGCCTAGAAAAAAATCGGATGCCGATGATGACTTTAAACCATCATTACTACTCTCAAAAAAAGGAAAGATCTANTTTAATAGTATTAGTAGAGATCGAAAAAAACTGGACATATATGTTGCCGATATAAATACNGGCGAAGNCACCGTTTTAATAAAAGAACGTTTTAANACCTATATCGANACCAAACCCCTTGTTTTAATTAATNATGAACAAGAACTCATACATTGGTCTGAGCGTGACGGTTGGGCCCATTTTTATTTATATAGCAGCAATGGCGATTTGAAAAAACAAATTACTTCTGGCTCTTATCACGCCGATAGATTTACAAATTTTAACGAAAAAGAACGGGTATTATATTTTACTGCAAAGGGGGTTTCAAAAAATCAAGACCCCTATTACGAGCATCTCTATAAAATTAATTTAAACGGAACTGGCTTAAAAAACATCAATCCAGGAGATTTTAATTCCAGCACGAGCATGTCTGATTCCAACAGGTATTTTGTGAGTAACTTCTCTAGAGTGAACACCTCGCCTAAATCTGAATTGCGAAACAGCAATGGCTCTTTAATTATGAAATTAGAAGAAGCCGATTTATCGCAATTATTCGCAACAGGATATAAATTTCCAGAACCTTTTAAAATGAAGGCCGATGATGGCATTACCGATATTTATGGTGTTATGTATAAGCCTTATGATTTTGACCCTAACAAAAGTTATCCATTAATTGAATATGNTTATCCTGGGCCACAAACNGAANCTGTAGGTAAATCGTTCTCTACACGTATGAACCGAACCGATAGAATGGCACAAGTAGGTTTTATTGTTATTACACTTGGNAATAGAGNNGGGCATCCNAATCGTTCTAAATGGTANCATAACTATGGCTACGGAAATCTTAGANATTATGGCCTGGCTGATAAAAAGCGTGTGGCAGAACAGTTAGCCGACAAACACGCCTTTATAAATATAAATAAGGTGGGTATTTTTGGACATTCAGGTGGTGGTTTTATGTCTACTGCAGCCATGTTGGTTTATCCCGATTTTTTTAAGGCCGCAGTGTCTTCATCTGGAAATCATGATAATACCATGTATAATAGCTGGTGGAGTGAAACACATCACGGTGTACAAGAAGAAAAAGATGAAAAAGGAAAAATTTCATTTAAATATGATATCGACAAAAATCAATCTTTAGCAGCCAATTTAAAAGGCAACTTAATGTTATTAACTGGTGACATCGATAATAATGTACATCCTGGGGCAACCATACGCATGGCAAATGCTCTAATAAAAGCCAATAAGCGTTTTGACTTTATGCTAATGCCCGGACAACGACACGGTTATGGAAAGATGACAGAATATTTTTTCTGGTTAAAAGCCGATTATTTTAGCAAGCATTTATTAGGCACTGAAACTACCNATGTGAATATGCTAGANATGAATAGGGATACGCCTAAAAANTAATCCTATAAAGTANACC
Organism: Flavobacteriaceae bacterium; assembly: GCA_016765375.1. Lineage (GTDB taxonomy): Bacteria > Bacteroidota > Bacteroidia > Flavobacteriales > Flavobacteriaceae > NORP215. The sequence goes on from JAESQB010000054.1 coordinate 3,613, forward strand.
TGACAGGTCGCCAAGGCGACCTGTCAGNTCTTAAAACAAATTTTGTATTTTGTNGCTTCNTATGAAGCTATTTTTNTTTTTCACCATCTTNTATTCGTCTGCTTTACTTCAAGCACAGGAAACCNTAACATTAATTGAAAAAACGCCTTTGTTAGAGGCCACATTTATAGGCGTAGACAGTTATGGCTANACCTACTTTATAAAAGATCAAGTATTAAATAAAAAGAATAAAGAACAAACNTTTGTCTTTCAGGATTTTCAATTAGGAGAGATCAGCAGTGTTGATATTTTAAACCCATTAAAAATTATGGTGTTTTACAAAGANGCCAATACCGCTGTTATTTTAGACAATACCCTCGCTCCTATAAAACGTATACATTTTAATCAACTCCCTGAAATTATTGAACCACAAACAATTTCAANAGCAAACGACAATAGGTTGTGGCTNTTTAATACCAATACCCAACAATTGGAATTGTTTAATTATATAAAATCTCAAAATAGAGTCCTATCCNTACCNCTTTCTGAGTCTATTATAGGTCTTAAAGGAAATTTTAATTATTGTTTTTTACAAAGCGAAAATAGCATTTTGATGTTTTCTGTATTCGGAAGCCTNATNAAAACGCTTCCTCTATCCGGAATAATAAATTTCACTCTAAGCCANACCCACNTTGTTATNCAGACCACAGATGGCTTTTTTATAATGACAGATCGCTTAGAAAATNTTAGTCCTTTAAATCTGTTGAAAACTAATGTTGCACAATTCCATCTAATTGATGATTTCCTGTATATTTACGATGGAAATTTTATTTCCCAATACCTACTAAACAACCAAAAGCACTAAGACCTATGCACATTGCAATTGCTGGAAACATCGGCGCCGGAAAAACCACCTTAACCCGCCTACTCGCAAAACATTACAAATGGCATGCCCATTACGAAGATGTTGAAGACAACCCCTATCTGGATGATTTTTATAACAAAATGGAGCGTTGGAGTTTTAACCTTCAAATTTATTTTTTAAACTCTCGTTTTCGTCAAATCCTGGACATACAGGAAAAAGGAAAACCCATAATACAAGACCGNACCATTTACGAAGACGCCTATATTTTTGCACCCAACCTGCATGCCATGGGCTTGANGACCAATAGGGATTTTGAAAATTACAAATCGCTTTTCGATCTTATGGAATCGGTNACCAAGCCCCCCGATCTGTTAATTTACCTCAGNAGNTCNATNCAAAATTTNGTNGCTCAAATTCACAAACGNGGTCGCGATTACGAAAACACCATAAGCATAGACTATTTAAGCCGNCTTAACGAACGTTATGAGGCTTGGGTGCATGGTTATGACAAAGGCAAACTNCTTATTATTGATGTCGATCCNCTTGACTTTGTGGACCAACCCGAAGACTTAGGGCAAATCATCAACAGTATAGACGCACAGATTCACGGGTTGTTTTAAAGAGTTCTTATAAAAGGCTGAAAATTATTTTGTTTCTTTTTCGGTATCTGAAAAGCTTAAAGTTAATATTTTTCAACTTAAACAAAAAACCGGCTTCTTTCGAAGCCGGTTTTTCTATATGTAATAAAAAGGCTGAAAAAGCTCAGTTTCATTGTCCGTAGTTTTAACTTTCAATTATAAATGAGCTTAATGAATAAATCAAACAAATAATCATAAAAAATAAGATAATTCAAATAGTCAATTTTCAATATCCCGACAAAATGTATTAAACTTATTACAACAGCTAGCACCAAATATTTCCAGCTTTTTTTTCTTAAATAATTTTGTCTTAACACTAGTATTAAAATTAATACAACAATTATTGTTGTTACAAAGTTGTAAGGTATTTCAATAAGAGAACCATCCACACATGATTTAGAAGGCAAAATTAACTCCAATAAACTAAACCCACTTAGTAAATAGATTGTTATACACAAAGAAATATTAACTGTTAGTTTATTATATTTTCGTATTAAATATAATAGTACAGTCAATAATAAAGAGTACACTATTAACATATATAAAAGAGACTTTGGCTCTTCTGTAAAATTCTCAAGGATATATATTAAGCTTGCTACAGAAAATTCAAAAAAGAACTGAGCTTAATACATTAACTTTAATGAATATGTAAAAAAATGTTTTGATAATTTAAATTTATTGTTCTTAACTATCTTTTGTTTTTTCATTGTTTAAAGTTAATATTTTTCCTTTTTTTTATAAGT
>JAESQB010000055.1 GCA_016765375.1 Flavobacteriaceae bacterium
AAGGTGGCCTGGGCTATGGCCGTTCTCAACGTATTTGATTTATGGGTGATGTCTATCATGGTTTTTTAAATAGTATTAAGTACTAAGTATCTAGTTGCTTTTCTATTCTCTTTGTTCTATTTTCTATGCTCTCTTTTCTATGCTCTTTTTTCTATGCTCTTTTTTTACTTCGATATTCATTATTCGATATTCATTATTCGTTATTCTCCCAATAGCTATCGGGACGATATTCAATCAGGTATTGGTTTTCCACTGATGGCTTTGATCTTCAAAAATTTCTTTTCCGAAAATAGGAATTTTTGTTTTTATGGCTTCCACCAAATATTCAAGCGCCTCAAAAACCACTTTTCGTCTTGGGAAGACACAAACACAAACAAACATATCTCACCTACATTTACCCTTCCCAGGCTGTGATAAACATGCATACAGGTGAGTTCATATCTTTCAAAAGTACTTTCACGCAAAGCAAACATGGCTTCTTCTNCCATGGTCTCATAAGCCGTGTATTCAATAGCCGAAACAGTTTTTTGTTCTATCANATCTGCTCTTACCTGNCCNAAAAAAATATTATGGGCACCAATTGTGGTTTTAGNCTGATGCTTGGCTATGGATGCAGCAATAAAATTGGATGATATTGCCCCTTCNACAAAAAGTGTTTTTTTNCCTTTTTTCATTTTACTAATTATTAAAAGCTAAATTACTGTCATAGNGTTCTACCCCNCCTTTTAAGGATATTAAATTTTTATACCCTAAGTCCTTATAATGTTTAACAAACAATTTACTTCGCGCTCCCTTTTGACACATTACAACAATCTCTTTCTTCAGTTTTAAAGTATTCTCTAAATCTATTTCATCCAGANCAAGATGTGGTAGTTCAAGCCTTGGCATTTCGGTTGGTTTTCGTNTATCCAACAAAACCGCCTCTTTATTTTCTATTTTTTTAATAGCGTCTTTAACGTTTATTTCTGAAACTTCAACCAAGCCACAAAATATCTGATAATCCATTTTCTTTAAGGCTTCAGTATTTGCAGGCATCAAATGATCTGCTGTTTTGGGATAGTCAAATTTGATGATTTGAGGTATTAACTTTTTGGCATTATACAACCACAATTTCCCCGATAATACTTCTCCCAATTCCAAAATAATTTTCAGCACTTCATTGGCCTGTACCATCCCTACCATGCCNGGCAAAACGCCAAAAACTCCGGTTTCATTACAAGTAAGTATTTTATCTGCTTGTGGCGGCTTTGGAAAGAGACAACGGTAATGAGGNCCTCCTTTATAATGAAACACGCTNACCTGNCCTTCAAAACGGTGTATGGCACCATAAACAAGAGGTTTATTAAATAATTTACAAGCATCGTTTAATAAGTAACGTGTATCAAACCTATCGGTACCATCTACAACAATATCGTATTGAGGAATAAGTGNTATGGCACTTTCGGCATCCAAAAATTGAGGATAGCTATTAATGGTAATTTCGGGATTTAATGCTTCTAAATNGTTTTTAGCCGATTCTGCCTTTAAACTGCCAACGTCCTTAGTCGTATAAAGTACTTGCCTCTGTAAATTTGAAAGACTAACGCTATCGCCATCTACTATTCCCAAAGTTCCTACNCCNNCAGCTGNTAAATAAAGTAANACCGGNCANCCTAATCCNCCGGCNCCAANAACCAAAACTTTGGCTTTCCCCAGTTTTAGTTGCCCNTNATGNCCCACCTCNTCCAAGAGGTGATGCCTGCTATAGCGTATNTTATAATTATCATTCATTTTTTAGCCTCCTCCAAAGGGTGGTAATAAGGCCACTTCTTTATCAAATTTCAAAAGTTCAGATTCTGAAATTATAGCATTGTCATAAGCCAATGAAAAGCTAAGACCATTCAGAATAGGATGTTCATTTAACAAAGTCGCTTTTAATTGCGTCAAAGTTTCACCCTTAAAATTATCTAAAATCAATAGCTCGGTTTCAAGAGCCTCTGTAATCANTCCGAATGTCTTAATTTNTATCTGCATTATTATATTTTATATCACAAAAAGTTTTACTGAAGCCAACAACAATACCGTTGCCAGGAGGTATCTCAATTGCATATTATTAAACTTAGAGCTTCCAAAATAAGCGCCTATTAAACCGCCTATTAATGCGATGGCAACCAAAATAAAAGATTGAGAATAAAGCTCAGATCCATTTATCAAATAGCCGGTCATGCCTGAAGCTGAATTCACAAAAATAAATAACGCTGAAACCGCTGCCGTTTCCTTCATCTTAGCCCAACCCATCAATAAAATTACCGGACTTAAAATAATACCGCCTCCAATACCTATCAGTCCCGAAAACAAGCCAATTACAAGGCCTAGACAAACGGCAATCCAAGGGTTAATAGCGCTTAGTGACTTTTTTTCTTTTCCTAAGAAGCCTAGCAATCTTAAAATACTAAATAATAATAAAACGGCTAATATTTTTTTATATANAAAAGCATCGATACTCAAATACCCTCCTATAAATGCGGCTGGGATTGANCCCAAGGCAAAGGGAATAAAAAGTTTAAAATTAAAATGACCGCGTTTATAAAAAGCTAAAAACGAAATGCCTGCTACAAAAATATTGAGCAATAAGGCTGTTGGTTTCATCATTTCGGGAGGAAATACAAAAAGTGCCATTAAAGCCAAATACCCACTAGCTCCACCGTGACCAACCCCGGCATACAAAAAAGCCACCATAGGCAATAACAATAAAAACAGTGCTATAAANGGAAGCTCAAACATTAAGATTTAATTATTAAAGTTTCTACCCATTGCCCTTTTTTAAAAACACCACTATTNATNGGNTTATAAACCAAGGCATTACTCAAAGCAAAAGTATGCAGCATGGCNGANCTTTGTCCCTCTAAAATAGTAACTTCATTTTCAGAAACCGCAGCTTTTAAAAACTGCGCTCTAGGGATTTCTAAACCATAATCGTTGGTTAATTGTTTTTGATTTTTTAAAAGTCCGGAAGCTTCTTTTCCCATCATCCTATTTAAGGCTTTTAAAACATACACATAAAAACAGGTTAAGGTAGCAGCCGGATTTCCAGGTAATGCAAAAATCAACTTTTTGTTTTGTGTTCCAAAATACAAAGGCTTACCGGGTTTCTGTTTTACCTTATAAAACACCTTATTGATATCCATCACTTCAAGGGCTTTACCNATATAATCGTGATCGCCTACCGAAATGCCGCCTGAACAGATCAGGACATCGTTTTTTTTCAAACATTCTTTTAAAAGACTTAGAGTCTCTAAATAATTGTCTTTNATATAAAANACATCGACATTCTCGAAACCGTTTTGTTTTAAAGCCGANAAAAGCATAGGGGCATTGCTTTCGTATACTTGACCAAAGGCTAATGTNNCCCCCGGTTTNACCAATTCATTACCCGTTATTAACAANCATATTTTTGGGCGTTTATACACCATGACTTTTTTTATACCCAAACCAGATAAAAACCCGAGACTAGCAGGATTCATTTNNTGNCCNTTATAAAGTANTTTTACCCCTTTTTTNGTTTGCTGCCCAAGTGGACGTATATTCTCATTTTTTAAAGGCAATGGATTTATCAATAAACTGCCGTTTTTAAGAATAACATCTTCTTGTTTGGCTACGGCATCTGCCGTAAGTGGCACCGGTGCACCGGTAAAAATTCTTAATGCATCTCCCGGTTTTAAAACAGGCTGATGCTCATCACCGGTTTTAATTTCGCCTATGCGTTTAAAACTCTTGGTCTCATTAAATTTTATGGCATAACCATCCATTGATGATTGTTGAAAAGGTGGCATGTCAACACTTGATATTATATCTTGAGAAAGTACCATACCTAAAGCATCAGATAAAGGCATAGACACTTCTACCCCTTGTTTCACATGAGTTTCAATACTTTTTATGGCTTCTTCTACTGTTATCATTTAAACAAATGATTTTCCTTCTTCTTATGAAATTGGTTGAAGTTTAATTTTTTAAATTATATTAATTTAAAGAGTCATGACCGCTTTGCTACAAGAGACAAGAATCAAGACTATTTTTTTATTTTAAACAATTCAAAGATACATTACTGCAAATTAGGTACTGTTGAATTAAAATCAAATTACTTTTCAACCTGAGTTAGATGTAGGGATTTTAGAAGAAAAAAATGTCAATTCGAGTGTCTGCCTGAGGCGGACACTCGAATTGACATGATTTATTACATCTAGCTCAGTTTAAAAAGTAATAACACTATAACCTTCTTTTTGTAAGTTCACAAAACTAGGAAGACCCGTGGTTCCCGGCACAGCATTATCGGTAATTAAATCGAGTCCA
>JAESQB010000056.1 GCA_016765375.1 Flavobacteriaceae bacterium
AATACCCCATAATCCCACCAAATGCTCAGGAAAAACGCTTAGAGCGCTTACACGACCTGTTTAAGATGATATTTACCAATCATGAAATTGACGATGACGTGCGCCTGTTAATAGAACGTTATGCCATTGGCTTGGGTTATACCTCTGCTGTGGCTCAAAAAGTTATACGGCGTTCGGTTCAGATTTTTTCAGGAGGTTTGAATTTTGAAGATTATAAATATTTACTCAAAAAATAATTTCTCAGACCCTTATTTATTCACTACAGATTGGGTTAGGTTAAAGAGTTCGTTTTTGTCAAAGGGCTTGGTTAAATAGCCCCTAGCCCCTAATTTTAATGCTTTTTTACGATCCTCTTCAGAAGCTTTGCCGCTTAAAACAATCACAGGCGTATTCATAAGTTCTTCACTTTTAGAGCTCCTTATTTTTTTTAAGGTCTCAAAACCATCCATAACGGGCATGTCAAGATCTAAAAGCATCAGGTCATATGACCTTGAGGAGGCAATGTCTATGGCATCTTTGCCATTTGTAGCCAAATCAATATAATAGCCGCCTTTTGATATGAAAAGCTTCATAAGTAACATCTGGTTAATTTCAGAATCGTCAACCAAAAGTATGTTGATCACTTGATTGTCACCATTTTTTAAATGCTGCTCTGGCTTTTTCTGTTTGACAACCTCAACAACGGGAATTTTATAAGGCAGTTTTATTTTAACCGTAGTGCCCTGGCCTTCTTCACTCTCAATAAACACTTTTCCTTCTTGTAGGGTTACCAAGGTGTGCACAATTTTAAGGCCTAAACCTGCACCAATAATTTTTTTATTATTGGGGTTAATTTGATAATACTCATCAAAAACCAGCGGTATGTTTTCCTTTTTTATGCCGATGCCGGTATCAGAAATCACAAACGACAAGCTCACCTTTCTAGCCCTATTAAGGTTTTGTGAAATGCCTAAACTTATAGTACCATTGTCGGTATATTTAAAGGCATTGTCTATAATATTGGTGAGTATTTGTGTAAGTCTAATGGGGTCTCCAATAATGGTTTTTGGAATATTAGCATCGGTGGTTGTGCTAAAGGTTATTTTTCGTTTCTGAGCCTTTCTGGAATACACCTCTTCCAAATGCTTAATGATATCGTTTAATTTAAAAGGAATTTGCTTTAAGCTCAATTTTCCTTGTTCAATTTTAGAAATGTCTAAGAGGTCGTTTAAAAGGGCTTCCAGATGAAAACCGGTGTTTCTGATAACCCGTAAAATTTCCAGATGCTCATAACTTAGCTTGGTCTCTTTTAAAAGGTCAACAAAGCCCAGCATATTGCTAAGCGGGTTTCTTAACTCGTGGCTTAAATTTGCTAAAAAGGCATTTTTAAAGGCTTCTTTTTCTTTTAAAATTTCGCGTTCAAAAATAAGCCGATAGCGCTTAATTATCGATTCGTTTTTTTCTTGAACCAGCGTATTGCACTCCATATAATGAGAGGTGAAATCGAAAATGACAATCAAGAAACTGTCTTTTTGATTCATGATTTCAATATCTACCTGAAATCTCTTACCATCAACGGTTAACTCGATACAAGGAAAGTTCATGCTGTTTTTTACCGTGGGCAATAACAGCACTAAGCTCTCAAAAAAGGGATGTACATTTTGAATAAAACTTCCTTTATCAACGTGAAACAAATTGTTTTCTGAGCTTAAAACACTGCCCTCCGAATTTATGGTAATGAGCTGTATTTTTTTATTGAAAAACGTTTCTTTATAATTATGTGGACTCATTTTTTAATATTTTTTTAGATAATAAGGTAAATATTTCTTCAACGCCACTGCCAGTTTTAGCACTGGAATAGGTATGTATAACGATGTTTTTTTCTTCAAACAAGGCCTTTTTTTCCTTAAGCGTTACCAGGTCTTTTTTATTGCCAATAATGATTCTNGGNATGTCTGGAAAATGGACTTCCAAATATTTTATTTCATCTTCAAGATGGCTATAGGTTTCAGGTCTGCTAAGATCAAATACATATATAAAACCAGAGGTGCCTAAAAGGTAGGATTGTCTTACATTGTGAATGAAGTTGTTACCTTCAATATCCCAAATAATAAGGGTTATCTTGTNCTTGTCTATACTAACTTCTTTTTTCTTAACACTCACGCCAAGAGTCACCAAGTAATCGTCATTAAAGGCTTTATCGATAAACCTACGGATTAAACTGGTTTTTCCAACGCCAAAGTGGCCAAGAAGGACTATTTTTTTAGAGATGTTCATGGTTAAAATTTTGGGATAATAGAGCGTTTATTAATTCTTGATCTTTCAGAGAACTTAATTTGTTTATTTCGTTAGCGGTAAATAAAATTTTATCGGTGATCTGATCCTTAAAATGCTCGGTAAAAGGGCCTGAAATAACCGCCGCTATATAATACNTATGAAAAGTTTGGATATGAATNTGATAGAGTTCATATTCAATTTGTTNTAAATTTTGATNGCTGCCTTNAANGGCGTCTTCAACAAAGCTCTTAATTGCGGTAATCATTCCGGAAATTAAATCCTGATCTATGGTTTTTTTTACAGAATAGTTTCCCAATAAAATACCTGAATNTTTTTCAATTAAAAACAGTTGCTCAACAATAGGGTTGGCCAACTCATTTAAGATGATGTCTTCCTCTTTCACCCCTGTAAAAAAGGCTCTTAATTTTTTCTTTAAATAATCAAACGAGAGCGCCTTATTGGTTTGCTCTGTAATTTTTTCAGATAATTTCTGAAATTCATTTTGAATAAAGCGTTTTACCATTTTCCCTAATATGGGGTACAAGGCTTCAACCACTTTATCTTTTGAATTTGCAATTTGCTGTTCTAAAGTCTTGGTGATGGTAGGNCCGAGTTTTTCAGGGAAAGAATTCGAAAACTCTTCCAATTTGTCATTAATAACAGGATTTACCCCATGCGAAACCGTCTCCTTAGTTTCAAGGAGCGCCTCTATTTCTTGGACTCTTTTAGAAAGATTGTTTGTTGACTTACGATCGTCTGTTAAAAGAATGTCCTTGAGTAGTTGAAGTTTATGTTTCTTATCTACCATGGAAGGAAGTAGAATATTATTTTTCCGAAATTTTCTCGCCTAATGACACCAAGAGTTTNCCCAAGGTTTTCTTGTCTACTTTATTACTTTCCAGAGTATTCACATGATTGCTTACTGTGGTTTCCAGATCCGTAATTCTAATATTAATATCGGTGCTTAAGGAGTCTATACTGGATTCTAATTCCTGACGGAGTTCTTCGATAAGATTTTCTAATTGTTCTTTTTTGGTGTTGAGGTCTTTTTTAATAGATTTAAAGACGCCATCATATTCGGCAATTTGTTCACCAAATATAAGGTCTTTAATAGCCTCCAATTTAGAAGTAGGGTCTACAGTCCCATTTTGTATTTCATTATTAGACATAACATAATATAGGTTAATTATTTGGGGGTTAATTTTTTTGGTATGACAAAGTTACAATTTTTTAACTATTTGCTTGTTAATTTCATAAATTCTTCTGCTTTATCTACCATTTTCTCGCTACCACAAAAGAAAGGAACGCGTTGGTGTAGCCGGCTTGGCTTGAGATCTAAAATTCTTTCAAACCCATTACTGGCCTTTGCCCCAGCCTGTTCGGCAATAAAAGCCATAGGGTTGCATTCGTATAATAAACGCAATTTTCCTTCTGGATTATTAGAGGTGCTGGGGTAGATATAAATGCCTCCTTTTATCATATTTCTATGAATATCAGACACCAAAGAGCCTATATATCTGGAAGTATAAGGTCTGTTGTCTTCCTCTTCCTGGCAATATTTTATATAATTTTTTACACCCTGTGGGAAATGCACGTAATTGCCCTCATTTACAGAATAGATAGTCCCTTCTTTTGGAAATTTCATATTGGGGTGTGACAAATAAAAAGTGCCTATAGCAGGATTTAAAGTAAAGCCGTTAACCCCGTGTCCCGTTGTATAAACCAACATGGTTGAGGTGCCGTATATAATATAACCCGCNGCTACCTGCTTATTTCCTGGTTGTAAAAAATCGTCTAAACAAACTGGTGTTCCTGAAGGTGAAACCCTATGATAAATAGAGAAAATAGTCCCTACAGATACATTAACATCAATGTTTGAAGAGCCGTCTAGGGGATCAATTAAAATAACATATTTATTATCGTGATTATTATGTCTTCCAGCTATGGTTATATAATCATCGTTTTCTTCTGAAGCAATTCCGCATACAATTTCTCTATTGGTCAGGGTTTTTATAAAAATATTATTGGCATAAACATCCAGTTTTTGCTGATTCTCACCTTGTATATTGATATCGCCAACAGCACCTAAAATATCCACCAAACCCGCTTTATTAACCTCGTGATTAACCACCTTGGCAGCCAACCTTATCGAATTAATTAATCTGGAGAGCTCTCCAGATGAATATTGAAATTCATCTTGATTTTTGATGATGAACTCACCCAGTGTCTTTTTTTTACTTACCATGTATAATTTATTTTTTTATTGGCACCAAGCGCTTTGAGAATCAATAGGCCATCGTCATAGTAAAGCAGCTATCATAACAGGAATTTTAAGGACTAAAATGGGTTAAAATCCTGTTTAAATTATAAAGGAAGAAGCCTGTTTTACTAAATTAGGCGTTTTTCTTAAATCACCTTGAATACAATAGATTAGAGTTATTTTTATTACAAATATCGGATAATTTAAAAAAAATACTCGGATATTTGCCCTTCAAAATCATATTTCTGATGAACAACTTATACATCATAAGGGAAGCCTTGAAAATTGACATGCCCAAAGTATTAAAACTTATACAGGAGCTTGCCGATTTTGAAAAGGAGCCGGATGCCGTAGAGGTTACTGTTGACCAGTTAGAGCGCGATGGTTTTGGGCCTTCAAAAGCATTTACTTGTTTTGTAGCCGAAACAGAAGGTGATATCGTAGGCATGGCCTTGGTATATTTTAGATATTCGACCTGGAAAGGAAAAACGGTGCATTTGGAAGATCTTATTGTTAGAAACAACCTTCGTGGGAGTGGTATAGGATCTGCCCTTTATACCCAGGTTATAAAATATGCCCAAAGCCAAGGTGTAAAACGCCTTGAATGGGTGGTGTTGGATTGGAATGAGGATGCTATCAAATTTTACGAACGCAGCGGAGCAAATGTGATGCGAGACTGGTACACCGTACAAATGGATCAAAAAGGGATGCAGGATTATTTAAACGAAAATTAATGCGAGTTTATAAATTTGGTGGTGCATCGGTAAAAGATGCCACTGGCGTTAAAAATGTAAAACGTGTTCTTGAATTAACAGGAGCACGAGATGTGTTGGTGGTGGTTTCGGCCATGGGAAAAACCACAAGACATCTTCAAGAGGTCGTGAATCATTATTTTAATGATCAAGACGAACTAGAGGCAGCTATAAGTGCTGTTTATAATTTTCATCAGGAAATATTAAGCGATCTATTCCCGCAGAAATCTCATATAATTTACGAGGAGGTCTCTAATCATTTTAAAGATTTAAGAGGTTTTTTAGGGCGCAACAAATCCCCTAAATACGCTTTTGTTTTTGATCAGGTGGTGAGCCTAGGCGAAAAACTTTCTTCTGCTATTTTAAGTCATTTTTTGCTAGAGCAGAATATAAAAAACACCTTGTTAGACAGCCGGCAATGCATTAAAACCGATAGCAGTTACCGCGAGGCCAAGGTGAATTGGGAAGTGACCCAGAAACAAATAAGCCAAAAAGTAAATAAAAAAGGCATTACCATAAGCCAAGGTTTTATTGGTGCCGATGATAATAATTTTACCACAACGCTAGGTTTTGAAGGCAGTGACTATACGGCGGCCATTTTTGCCTACTGCCTCAATGCCGTAGAAGTGACCATTTGGAAAGATGTGCCCGGCGTACTCAATGCAGACCCCAGGCATTTTAAAGACCCCCAGCTCTTACATCAAATTTCATACAGAGAAGCTATAGAATTGGCTTTCTACGGCGCATCGGTCTTACATCCAAAAACCCTACAACCCCTGCAACGCAAGGAAATTCCACTATATGTAAAATCGTTTTTAAACCCCTTAAACAAAGGCACTTGTGTTACCAAAGGGGCGGCTTTAACCCCATATATGCCTTGTTTTATTTTAAAGAAAAAACAGGTCTTAATTTCCATGTCAAGCTTAGATTTTTCTTTTATCATGGAAGACAGTATTAGTGAAGTCTTTAAGCTATTGCACAAATTTAGAATGAAAATGGAACTGGTTCAAAATTCGGCCATCAGCTTTTCGGTATGTGTAGACAATACCTTTAACAATCTTCAAGAGCTCATTGCATGTTTAAAAACTACCTATGAGGTAAATTATAACGAAAATGTAATTTTATACACCCTAAGGCATTCAAAACCCGAAGATCTGGAAAAGTTCACCCAAGGCAAAACGGTATTATTAAAACAAGAAAGTAGAGAAACCGTACAACTGATAATCAAGGACTAAGCCTATTATCTAGAATTTAACTTACCATTTAAATCAAAAAAAACATCAAAGCAGTTTTACTTATCAAGGTTTTAAAACCCTGTAGTCAAATAGGTTTTACCTATATTTGTTATTACAACTATTATTAATTCGTTCATGAGTTTAGTTACTGCAAAAGAAGTTGCCAAAGCAATACATATTGACAAGTACGGGGTTTTAGGAACCTTTATGGGCTGGTTTTTGATGAAGTTATTAAAGATTTCTCAAATAAATAAGATCTATACCAAAAACAAACATCTTAACGATTTGGAGTTTGTAAATGCCCTACTGGACGATTTCGAAATTAATTTTGAAATTCCAAAAGAAGACCTCAAACGTTTGCCAAAGACCGGTGCCTTTATAACCATTTCAAACCATCCTCTGGGTGGCATAGACGGCATATTGCTTTTAAAGCTTTTGCTTGAACACCGGCCGGATTACAAAATTATTGCCAATTTTTTACTGCATCGCGTAACACCTCTAAAACCCTATATAATGCCGGTAAATCCTTTTGAAGACCGAAAGGATGTTAAATCGAGTATCATGGGGTTTAAAAGTGCTTTAACCCATTTACAAAACGACAAACCCCTTGGTATTTTCCCAGCCGGTGAAGTTTCCACCTATCGTGACGGACGATTAATGGTTGACAAACCCTGGGAAGAGGCCGCCATGAAATTGATAAAAAAAGCGGGGGTTCCTATTGTGCCTATTTATTTTCACGCCAAAAACAGCAAATGGTTTTATTTTTTAGCCAAACTTAANAGCACCCTAAGAACAGCCAAATTGCCTTCTGAATTACTCACTCAAAAACACAGAGGNATTAAAGTGCGAATAGGACATCCTATTTCGGTAGAAAGTCAAAAAGAACATAANTCCTNAGAAGAATTTACNNCNTTCCTAAGAANAAAGACCTATATGTTGGCCAATCCCTTTCAGAAAAAAAANCTCTTANANTCNNTGCCNAAAAANATNAANNTNCAAAAATCNCCTAAAAAAATTATAACACCNGGNAGTACNGATGCNATGGTGATTGANGTANATCNNTTACGNAAAAATGACAAACGCTTNCTNCAGAGTAAAAGCTATGANGTTTTTCTTGCCGAAGCCAAGGAAATACCCCANATATTACGCGAAATAGGCAGGCTTAGGGAAATTACCTTTAGAGCCATTGGCGAAGGCACCAATAAGGCTATAGACCTAGATGCTTTTGACAGCTATTACCACCATATGTTTCTCTGGGACAAAAGTGCCCAATGCATTGCCGGAGCGTACAGAATGGGAATGGGCACCGAAATATTCGCCAAATATGGCATTGACGGCTTTTATTTACAGAACCTCTTTAGGTTTGAACCCGAATTATACCCCATGATGAGTAAATCAATTGAAATGGGGCGTGCCTTTATTATACCTCAATACCAGCAAAGACCTTTTCCGCTGTTTTTACCCTGGAAAGGCATCGTACATACAACCTTGCGGTATCCTGATCATAAATACCTGATTGGCGGTGTTAGTATTAGCAATAAATTTTCAGAATTCACCAAATCGTTGATGATCGAGTTTATGAAGTCTAATTATTACGATCCTTATGTCGCCCAATACATCAATCCTAAAAAAGAGTTTAAGGTCAAGCTAAAAGATGCCGATAAAGACTTTGTGTTTGATGCTTCGCAAGCCGAACTCAAAAAATTTGACAAGATCATAGACGAGGTAGAACCCGGAAGTTTGCGTATGCCCGTGCTTATAAAAAAATACATCAAGCAAAACGCTAAAGTGGTGGCCTTTAATGTGGATCCGCTTTTTAATAATGCGGTAGATGGCCTCATGTATATTCGTATAGCAGACATCCCCGAGAGTACCGTAAAACCCGTAATGGAAGAGTTTCAAGCCGAAATGGAAAAGAAATACGGCAATAATGGCCAAAAGGCTTAGGTTTGGATTGTGAATGATAGATGATGAATTGTGAATTGTGAATGATGGATGATGGATGAGTTATGGATGATGAATGATGGATGATGAATTCTAATTAACTACTAGGTATTCTTTTATCTCTTATCTTTTTTCTCTTCTGGCTTTTGGCTTTTCTTTAAAACAATCGAACACCACTACCTCCTAATTTTGGAAAAACGATCTTTCCGTAGTCTAAAATTTTTACGCCCTGGGCGATGTCATTTTTTAATAAGAGTG
>JAESQB010000057.1 GCA_016765375.1 Flavobacteriaceae bacterium
ATTAGCTTAAGGCTAATTCAAACAGTATAAAATTTTACGGGGATTTCACTGCAAATTCTGCGATAAATTTTCGAGAGGACAAATAAGGAAATCTTTAAAAAAACAACCTACTAAACTTATAAAAACACCTATTGTTACTATATTTTATTAGGCTATATTATTTTAAATTCAAAATTTAAGGCCTATCATCTTTTTCAAGATTTATTTTGGTCTTGAAAATCTTATTNACCAATTCTNTAAAATCATNAAAATCTATNGTAAANGANATNCCTGCGCCCTGTTCATAGGCCTGTTCTTCGCCTATAAACTGTATGTCGTTTTGACGGTTAAAGAACTGCATTCGCAAGGTCCCATCTTCATTCATCAGCCACTGAATTTCCAAATCACCAGTTACCGCCGAATTTGATTCGCCGCTTATAGGTACCCCAGCTTTTCCATTAATTAAAATACGGTCAGAGATTTGGGCGGTTAAAGTAATGCCCAACTTCCCTCCTATTTGTTCCTGGGTTGTTCTAACACCGGGCGAATAATAAGGCGCCACTTTAAATTTACCATCCTGATCGGCAAACATATTACTTATCAAGCTCGATACTTTTTGAGCCAGAGTACCCGTTAGGGCATTTTGTCCGACATTAACATCATTTACAAAGGAATTGGAAGATATTAAAAAGAGAGCCTGTGTTTCGCGTTGTTGAGGTGTTTGTAAATTATATTCNAAACCNCTTCTAACTGTTGAACTTACCTGTGGNAAGTTAATGGNAAAGGCCAAATTAGGCTGGGTAATNTCNCCNGTAAGGTCNACNANCACCTCNACNGGAATCTCNCTNCTTACAGTTGAATTTTGGAGCAAAGGCCCCGGATTGGCATTGGTATTGTATTTTGCCGTTACGCGCAATTCGGCTTTTAAAGGATCACCATCCCAGGCAATATAGCTATTTCGCTCTACATCAATTTCTTTTTGTATAAGGCCTGCATATCTAAAATCGTATTTACCATCTATCACCACAAAATCACCCCACATCTTAAATTTACCCAAGGTATTGATCTGAATTAATAAGGTGCCGGCACCACGGCCGCGGAGGGTCGAGTTGTTTTGCTTATCTACTAAAATTTCTACTTCGGCTTTATCATTTATATCCAAGTCAAAGTTTAATTCTAAACCTCTAATAGCTTCAGAAACTATAGTCTCACCAGCCAAACGAGCACTTTTTTCCTCGGGTGAAATAAAATGAATATAAGAATCGTCTCCTACATCTTCGGTATCACTCAAGAGAATTTTAAAATTAGTACCCTCTTCGGTACTGGCATTTGCGGTTATGACCATTTCATCAAAGGGGCCTACAAGCTGCGCATTGCCACTAATAAATCCTGTGCCATAATACAGTGATTCCTCCTTCTCTTGAGTATCGAGAACCAAGAGTCTATCAGTATCAATGTTGAGATCTAAATTCCAATTACTAAAATTATTATGTCCTATAAAACCATTTAAAATACCTTTAGTCTGATGCTTGGTATCGGTTAGCACAGCATTAAACATAGCAAACTTTGTTTTGGATACGGTTACCGGGGTTTTATCATCAAATGCATACCCAATGTTTAAATAAGGTACGCTTAAGCCCGAATCGTTTAAATATAAGGTGCCGTCTACTTCCGGGTCGTTTAGCTCGCCCTCTATTTTTACATTGCCCGAAGCAAACCCTTTAATATCAGTAATCTCTTCGCCTCCAAAAGGTCTTAAAACACCTAGGTCTATATCCTTTAAAGACAAATTGAGGTCTATCGTCGGGGTTTTACCATCAACCTTTATCTCACCAATGGCATTAATATGTTTTAATCCCTTATTAATAAGTGTTGAATTAATTGAATATTTATTAAGGGCTTCATAACCAAAAATATTTAGGGTTAAATTGCCAAAATTCTTTTTATTAACGGTGAGTTGGTCTATGGTAATATTAGAATAGGCACCGTATTGTTGTAAAAAAATAAATTGTCCATTTACATTCCCACCCATGGTCAGATTATCAACAGCCGGGGTAATTTTATCGAGATCTACATTTTTAAATTGCAAGCTCAGGTCTTTATAGGTAGAGTCGGTTATTTTTCCGCCCAGTTTTATAACTTCATCTTTATGGTTTAACACCAAACCATCGATGTGAATGTTATTAAATTTTGTATCAAATATAATTTTATTACGTCGGTCATTCTTATTATTGAAATACCAGATGTGGTCTTTAAATTTTATATCAGATCTTTTTATCCCAGCAACAGAATTTCCATCTGTATCAATGGTATGGTATAAAGAGAGGTTATAAATATTTTCCCCTTCCTTGCCACCCTTAAATTCTGAACGTATAAAAAGGGTATCGTTTAGGGTTTTATTGATAAGATTAAATTCAGAAAACTCATAATAGGGATTGTCTATATACGAAACGTTTATATAGGTATTGAACAGGGGGTTGGCGTTATCGATCTGCAAATTGACATCTTGCATGTAATTACCAAAAGCAATGATCTCGGGAGATTTAAAATTCAATTTAAATTTTGAAGTATCTGATGATACCGATCCTTTGATTCTGGTATTAGTTCCCAATTGAATTTGAGGCACAAAAACGTCAATTATTTTATTATAGACCTTAAAATCATAATCAATATATTGATTTGGACTTAGCGCTAAAGGCATATAATTGGCGTAAATACTTCCAAAAGCATTTTGAAACAAGCCGGGAATATCTTCAATTTTAAATTTGCCTTTAATCGTACCATTTATAATATCTGGAGAATTTATTTTGATATGCCTTTCATCATTAAAAAATTCAGATGTGATTTTAAAGTCATCAAAATAAAAATCATCATTCAAATTTTGATAGGTCGTCTCTAAAAAATTAAGCGTTCCTTCAACATCATCTAATGTTTTTCCTTGAGCATCCATGGTTATTCGCCCCGTAAAAATTGAAATGCTATCTCTGCCCACAAGTTTTAATTTATTGAGCTCGGCATAATCAATTTTAGTGTCAAAATTATAACGGCTAATTTCATTAGAAACATCGACCAAGCCCTTAAAATTCATTTTTAAATTGGGGTCGTCAATTATTAAATTGCCATTGAATTGGGGNGATTTAAGCCGGCCAGTACCTTTTATATTGGTATAGCGGTAGTCTTTAAATTCGAAATGAGATATTTCACCTTTAATANTGGTATTAAGTGTTTCTTTAGAGAACCCCGCACCCTTAAAATTTAATATTGTGCTTACCTTTCCTAAATCTTGGGAATTTATAAGCTTTCCTACATCAAAGTTCAATAAAGTCATATCGGCCTGGTAAGCAGGGACTTTGTCATTATCTAATTCAGATAAAATCATGTTCGTCTCAACCATACCCAAACTGCTCGCAAGACTTACATCAGCCTCTAGAATTGATGGGCTAAGACTGGATTTTCCACTTAATGAAAATGCCTCTAAATTATTGAGTTCTTCAGGCAAGACTTCACCTAANAGTTTAGGCAAAAGTTTTACTAAGCTCTTGTATGAGCTGTTCAGAATAAAACTTTTAGCAATTAANTTATAGGGTTGGCTTTTGGTTAATAAGTTTTTAAACGCAAAATTTCCTTTTATAGAACCGCCAAATCCTTTTATTAAAGCATCTGAAAAGGTAAAATTATTGAGTGCCCCTTTAAAATAACCACTAAAATCTAATTCTATATCGGCTCCAAAGGCATTATAAAAGGCATTAATATCGTTAGTGTTAATTATAGAATTGGTGAATTTCATGTCGAAAACCACCTTATTTTTAAAGTCAGACATGCCATTGTCGCGGTCATAAAGCAAGGCCATATTGCCACTAATATTGGAATAATCTGTTTTAAGATGCATTCCATTTAATTTTATAAACGCTTTAGAATACAAAAAATCGCCACTTAGATTATTCACTTTGATACCCCGCTTAGTTATAAATTTTAAGGTGGTAATTTGGGAAGAAATATTAGGCCCTTCAATTTTGAAATTAGCAGCATCTAAATTAAAACCCTCAAAATAAAAAAGATTGGGATTATTGAGGTTTTGATCTATAATACGCACCGTACTGTTTGACATACCAACATTCTCAGCTCCTAATAAAAAAGGACTGTAATCATCATCGGAAGATTCCTCACCTTCTAACTTTTCTATAAGTACCAAGAGGTTATCGTCAATTTCATCTTTATAAATGGTAAGATAAAATTTAGTTTTATCAAACTGAACGTCTCCAAAATTGAGGTTTCCCTCGATCATGTTTTTAAAACTCAATATATTGGTAGANATACTTTGAGCATATATAAGGGTATCTTGGTGATGGTCTTGAATATAAACCCCTTTCATTTGAGCTTGCCCCCACCAGTTTAATCCCAGACGGTCTATATTAATATTGGTATTGTATTTTTTATTGAGGCTTTTNGTAAGACTTTTAGCAATTTTGGTTTGTACCATGGGCAGGGATAGTAAAAATACCAGTAGCAAGANTAATGCTAAAATTACCTTTAAAGTTCTAAATAATATTTTTTTTGTTTTCTTGATAATTAAATATTGACTAATTTTGTATTTAAACAATTATTTATTGCACTTTAACCATTATTTGCATACATTTATTATTGTTTTTTTACATTTAAACGATAATCCCTGTCTTTTATAGGCAAAAGTAAAATTTTCAAAAACGTTAATGCTTACTACTTCGTCAAANAGTAATATATATATTTTAGGAATTGAATCCTCCTGTGATGATACGGCGGCCTCTGTTATACACAACGGCAAAATATTGTCAAATGTNGTGGCTTCACAAGATATCCACAAGCAATATGGTGGTGTAGTTCCCGAATTAGCTTCAAGAGCACACCAACAAAACATTGTTCCCGTAATACATCAGTCTTTAAAAAAAGCAAATATCGACAAAAAAGTGTTAAATGCCATAGCTTTTACAAGAGGACCCGGACTTATGGGCTCTCTATTGGTAGGNACATCATTTTCTAAGTCCTTAGCCATGGCTTTAGAGGTCCCACTCATTGAGGTAAACCACATGCAAGCCCATATTTTAGCACATTTTATTGATGCAGAAGGTCAGGAAAAACCCGATTTTCCTTTTATAGCCCTTACCATTAGTGGAGGACATACACAAATAGTTTGTGTTAAGGATTATTTTTCAATGGAANTTANTGGNCAAACCATTGATGATGCAGTTGGTGAAGCCTTTGACAAAAGTGCTAAAATACTTGGATTGCCTTATCCAGGCGGTCCTCTGATAGATAAATATGCACAATTAGGAAATCCAATGGCTTATAAATTTACTANGCCAAAGGTAAAACCCTTGGATTTTAGTTTTAGNGGTTTAAAAACGGCCATNCTTTATTTTGTGCAAGACCATTTAAAAAGCAANCCAAATTTTATCAAAGAGCATCTTAACGATATTTGTGCNTCTATACAGTATACCATAGTAAGTTATTTAATGGATAAACTAAGCAATGCCGTAAAAGAAACAGGCATTAAGACCATTGCCATTGGTGGAGGGGTTGCTGCCAATTCAGGAATTAGAGAAGCACTAAAGACCGCTGAGAGAGAAAAAGGATGGCGCGTACACATCCCAAAACTAGAATTTTGTACCGATAATGCCGCTATGATTTCTATAGTAGGCTATTTAAAATATTTAAATAAAGATTTTGCCTCGCAAGATANCACTGCAAAANCAAGATTNANCTTTTAAGAAAATGCTATAAAAGAAGCTATAAGACCACNTGCGGTTATAACTATTTTAATAGGNCCTGAAAATGATTTCACTATATCAGAAATTGAATTAGCNACTAGAAATCGTTTTATAGNGGTGANTNNAGGCAGAACAAAATTAAGAACCGAAAGCGCAGCCATTGTGGCATGTCACAATGTGGCCTTTATTAATTAGATCATTCTTTCAAATTAAGAAAGTCCTATCTCATTGTATTTAGGGCTTTTTTTATTTTAATGGACACATTTCGTTATTTTTGTATTTCAAATCCAATAAATGCAATTATTTTACAACCCTANCATAAGCTCAGACAGCCAAGATCTATTGATGACTAAAGACGAGAGCAGGCATATTTCGAGGGTATTAAGAAAAAAAACAGGTGACCACATTTTTATTTGCAACGGCAAAGGGGGCATTTTTGAAGCTGAAATAAACCAAGCTACCGAAAAATCATGCCTTCTAAAAATAATAAGACACAGTCAACAAGCCCCTCTGCCTTACGCACTACATTTGGCGGTAGCACCTACAAAGCTAAACGAGCGTTTTGAATGGTTTTTAGAAAAGGCAACCGAAATTGGCGTAAGCGAAATTACTCCTATTATTTGCCAACATAGTGAGCGCCGAAAAATTAAGCTTGAACGCTATCAAAAAATAGTGCAAAGTGCCATGAAACAATCCCTAAAAGCCTATCTACCTGTGTTAAACCCAGCCATTTCCTTTAAGGCATTTATAGAAAAGCCAAGAGAGGACCATATGTATATAGCACACTGTGAAAACGAGCAGAAAACCTTATTAAAATCGCTTTTAAAACCAAAAAGTAACAGCACCATACTCATTGGGCCGGAAGGTGATTTTTCACCTGAAGAAATCACGCTAGCCCTTCAACACAACTGGCAACCCATTAGTTTAGGAGAAACCAGGCTAAGAACAGAAACAGCAGCCCTGGTAGCCTGCCACAGTGTGGCCTTTATCAATCAATAGGTCATTAGTGCCTCGCCATTTTTTATTAATTATACCTGTAGTTCATAGGCAAAGCTTCGCCCATACGTTGCAAACCTAATTCACCATCAAACCGTATCTTATCCGGAGGAAAATGGTTTCCATAAGCATCAATATAAAATTCATCCACAAAACTTTCAAGGGTAGATAGTGTTCCTTCTTTATAAAATATATTGAGTTTATCCTTTAATTTTACAACCACTCCTTTTGACTTACTATCTTTTATTACAGTGATATAGCGCTTAGGGTTTATAAGGGTTTTATTTCTATATATTTTAAAACCTTCCTGGTTTAAGTTCTCTTTAGCCAAAGCCCTCATAAAGTGTAAAACCGAACCTTTATAGACGGCCTTACGGTTATTAAGCGTTGTTTTTGATGGAATCTCTTCAGTAGATTTAAAGAAATTAGAACCTGCATAATAAACATAATCCGTTTTCAACTCTTTTTTATTATCACTTACATAGGTATAGTTGACTTCAAAATGATTTAATTTAACCGTAATCAAATATTTTAGATTGTCATTTTCTATAAGAATAGGTTTTTTAGCCCTTGCTATTAATCTTTTACCGGTTTTACTATAACGTAAAATAAGGTCTTCGGTATTTAATATTCGGCTGGCTTTTGCATTAAACGATTCGCCTAAATAATGTCGTAAAAACTCTTTTAATTTAAAGTCTCTCGACCATGGGTCTTTATAACTTAACATGACCTCTCCCAAAACTTGACGCGCTTCACTCAAATAAATTTTCATGTCTTTACCAAGCAACGATTTTTTAAACGATCGCATTTCATAACCAATAAAGGTTACTACTAATGGAGTTTCTATAGACGCATCGTATTTTAAAACAAATTCACCTTTTTTATTCGAACTTGTTCCTATGGTTGTATTGTCAAAATAAACTGAAGCGCCCTGAATAGGCNTATTGGTAACACCATCGATTACTATACCTTTAACTTCCTGAGAAAATGAAACTGTAATAAACGTTAAGAAAAATAAGAANATTTTCCATTTTAAATTAAAAGAAGCTTTCATAAACGCCAATAGTTTAATGTTATATTATGCAATATTATGACATTAAANATCTAACTTAAAATTACTGATGATAAAAAAACAGGCATGACATGCCTAAGGCTGTACTTTTATTCTGAAAAAAACAAAAAGGGAATCAATAATTTTAATACATTTATATACTGATAAATTCCTAATGACAAAAAAATATATTCNCCTCTTAATTACACTTGTATTATTGGTCTCACCTTTNGCTAAAGCTCAANANATTGCAGTTTTAAAATACNGTGGTGGGGGCGATTGGTATTCAAANCCTACNGCNTTACCCAANCTCATNAGTTTTTGCAATNCCCAAATAAACACNACCATAAAAAAACAAGTACAAACCGTNAGNCCTAACNGCAGNGATATTTTNCAATACCCTTTTATACATATGACCGGGCATGGCAATGTGTTTTTTTCTAATGAAGATGCTCAAAACCTGCGCAATTACTTATTAAGTGGTGGTTTTTTACATATAGACGACAATTATGGCATGGATGCCTATTTGAGGAAAGAGCTCATCAAGATTTTCCCCGATAAATCGCTTGTCGAACTCTCAAACACCCATCCCCTATTTTCGTATGCATTTAATTTTCCAAAAGGCTTGCCTAAAATTCACGAGCACAACAAACAAAGGCCCCAAGCTTTTGGAATATTTTATGAAGGCCGTTTGGTTTTACTTTACACCTTTGAAAGCGATTTGGGTGACGGTTGGGAAAGCCCCGAGGTTCATAATGACCCCGAAGCCATTAGATTAAAAGCGCTTAAAATGGGGGCC
This sequence comes from Flavobacteriaceae bacterium, assembly GCA_016765375.1. Lineage (GTDB taxonomy): Bacteria > Bacteroidota > Bacteroidia > Flavobacteriales > Flavobacteriaceae > NORP215. The sequence continues at coordinate 8,570 of JAESQB010000057.1, forward strand.
AATATCATAGCTTATGCCTTTGAAAATTAATGGCACAACAACACACACATCATACTACAGCCTTTAATATTAAAGCATTCCCTATTGTATTGGTTTGTGACAACCTTTGCAGTCCGGCCAATTGTGGTGCTATATTCAGACTTGCGGATGCTTTTGGNATACAAGAAATNGNTTTTTGTGGNAANNCNCCNAANNTAAATTCTTCNAGNNTAAAAAGCTTANCAAGAAATACCGAAAAAACAGTAGCCCATANACATGCTGATGACTGTGCTAACTATTTAAANCAATTAAAAAAAGACGNTTTTCAAATTATNGCCTTAGAAATAACCCAATCAAGCAAACCAATTAACCATTCTAAAATAGACATAAAAAAACCCATAGCCCTGGTGATAGGGAATGAAAAATTTGGCGTTTCTGAATCTGTTTTAAAAATAACGCACAATGCGGTTCATATAAACATGTATGGTGTAAACAGAAGTATGAATGTGGCGCAAGCCACNGCCATAGCCCTATATGAGATCACTAATCAACAAACATTATCAAGATAACAATGTTTATACTATCTTTATAAAATGAATTCAAAAAACATAAGTATTGGAATTTTAAANGCCATTGCGATTATAGCAGGCATCCTGATATTAGGATTATTTTTATATAAAATAAGAAGCGTATTCGTATACATAACCATTGCTTTTGTAGTATCACTCATGGGAAGGCCCATAGCCNTNTTTTTAAAACGCAAGCTTAANTTTAAAAACACCTTAGCCGCCATTTTNACCATGACTATATTTTTTGGTTTGTTTTTTAGCATTATGGCCATGTTTGTTCCACTGGTTATCGAACAAGGNGAAAACCTCTCNCTTTTAAATATGGAAGGCCTAAAGCTGCAATTACAAAGTTTANACAACCAGGCCAATGCTTATTTAACAAGCCATAATATAGACCTTTTAGANACTATAGAGCAGCTAGAATTAGGTTCAACNTTNAGTTTTAATGCCATNCCCAANCTTTTAAATTCTATAATTGGCACACTAGGATCATTTAGTATCGGTTTATTCTCGGTGGTATTCATCACCTTTTTCTTTCTTAAAGACAAGGCCTTATTNAAGACAAGTATNATGGNATTTGTTAATGANAACTANGANGAACGCTTGCAAAATTCGCTTNCAAAAATAAGAAACCTTCTCACACGGTACTTTATTGGTTTATTATTTCAAATCTTTATTTTATTTATTATATACACCATTATACTGTTATTATTTAAAATTGAAAATGCCGTAGTCATTGCATTTTTATGTGCTCTTTTAAATTTAATACCTTATATAGGCCCATTAATTGGAGGCTTTGTCATGCTAATTCTTTCCATGACCAGCAATTTAGATCTCGATTTTCAAACTCAAATTCTTCCTATTACAACCAAGGTCATGATAGGTTATGCTTTTGCCCAAGTGCTCGATAATATTGTATTACAACCCAATATTTTTGCAAATCGTGTTAGATCGCATCCTTTAGAAGTTTTTTTAGTTATTATAATAAGCGGTTTACTCTTTGGTGTGGTTGGCTTGATAGTAGCCATACCCAGCTATACCGCCTTAAAGGTGATTGCTCAGGAATTTTTGTCAGAATACAAATTTGTAAAAAAACTGACCCGTAACCTCTAGTTGATTTTGAATGAACATATTTTAAAACCCGCGGTTCAAGATTTTATTTTAGAACATTTTAAAAGCGATTATGCCAATATGGCTTTTAAGGGAAGCCCTTTTGAAAATATTGGTACTGCCGAATTATTACAGCAATTAAAAGGAAAAAAAAAGGCTCAAAAAAAATTCCCTTTATGGTTTAATACCAAAGCCATTTATTACCCCCCTACCCTAAATTTAGAACAAACATCATCTCAAACAGCGGCTTTATACAANGCATCACTTTTCGAAGGCCATAGCATGGCCGATCTCACCGGAGGGTTTGGNATAGACAGCTATTTTTTTTCTNAACGCTTTAAANAGGTCGTTCATTNNGAAACCAATTTAGAACTCNCTCATATAGCGGCTCATAATTTTTNTAAACTCAAGGCTACAAACGTACAATGCCTAANCGAAGACGGTATACAAGCTCTNNAAAANGGTTCTAATNACGATCTCATATATATTGATCCCAGCAGGCGACATACTCAAAAAGGAAAGGTATTTATGCTTTCAGACTGTCTTCCTAACGTTCCCGAATATCTGGAATTACTTTTTAACACAGCAGCAAAATACTTATAAAAACCTCGCCCATGTTGGATATAGACCAGGGCTTGAGAGAATTAAAGCATGTTGCCCAAATACACATAGTCGCTATCGCTAATGAGGTAAAAGAACTGTTATGGGTTTTGGATAAGGATGCAGTAAAAGCACCAAAAATAATAGCTGTAAACCTTAAAAAGGANGAGCGAGAGACCTTTGCTTTTAATTATGGCGAAAATCCCGAAGCAGCTATGGCCTTACCTAAATTATATCTATACGAACCCAACGCTGCCATTTTAAAAAGTGGTGCTTTTAATAGTGTGGCATCACGCTTCAATATACATAAACTACATACCAACACCCACCTTTATACCTCAGACCAACAAATAGAATTTCCGGGACGCTGCTTTTTAATCGAAAAAAACATCCCCTACTCTAAAAAAGCCCTGCGTAATGCTTTTACATTTAACAAGGCCAATATAAGCACACGAAATTTTTCATTATCTGTGGCAGAAATCAAAAAAAATGGGGTCTAAAAGATGGCGGCGATCATTATTTATTTTTTACCACCCTCCAGGATAGTCAAAAAGCAGTGCTCATCTGTAAAAAAACCGTATTGAAGCACTAACAAAACCCTTCTTACTAAAAATAATACAACTAACAAGGAGCGGAAAATAATTTACCACTTCTTCTCAATATATTATAAAAGAAACGAGAATTATTTTTTGTGTTATAATTATAAACATAAAAGTATGTGTTCTATTTTGATGAAATTTCATATTATTGCCTGATTTGAAATCATTAAGAGATTATGAACATGATAAAGATTCTTCAAGCAATACTGTTGGCAATGGCATTTTTAATAATATCTTGTCAAAAGCAACGCAATCTTAACCCTGAGCATTTAGTTGGGAATCTGCAGCTTTTAAGTCCTCAGAAAACAGGGATAAATTTTAATAATACCATTCGTGAATCTGAAAAAGTCAATCACTTTTATTACAGTCAGATATACAATGGTGCAGGNGTTGCTATTGGCGACATTAATAATGACGGCTTGCCTGATGTGTTTTTTTGTGGAAATCAGGTTATAGACCGTCTTTACCTCAATAAAGGCGATTTTAAATTTCAAGACATCACAAAAAGCTCTAAAATAGGACGAAAAGGAGGCTGGTCTTGGGGTGTTACCATGGCCGATGTAAATGCCGATGGCTATCTGGATATCTACGTGAGCAGAAATGGCGAATCTATGAATCCTAATGATCGTAAAAACAGATTATGGATTAATAACAAAGATCTCACATTTACTGAATCTGCAAAGAAATATGGTCTCGCTGATGCTGGATTTTCTTCACAAGCCGTTTTCTTTGATATGGACAATGATGGTGATTTGGACATGTACCAAGTCAATCAACTCCCAGACCCTAGGTTATTTATGCGTTATAGAATTCCTCAAGAANGTCAAAAATACTATACCGATAAATTNTATAGAAACGATAATGGTAAATACCACGATGTTTCCATCCAAAATGGCATATCAAAATTTCCGACACATGGCCTTAGTGTAAGTGCTTCAGATTTTAACAACGATGGTTGGGTAGATTTATATGTTGCTAATGATTATGATGAACCAGACTTTATGTATTACAATAATGGCGATGGTACTTTTCAAAATGTTATTGATGATAAGCTAAAGCATATATCCAGATTTAGTATGGGTACCGATACCGGCGATATAAATAATGATGGTTTAATAGACTTGATGACCCTTGACATGGCAGCCGAAGATCATTATCGTTCTAAAACCAATATGGGCTCTATGGATGCTAAACTTTTTAATAAAATGGTTTCCAGTGGTTTGCATTATCAATATATGTTTAACACCCTACAAATTAATTCTGGTAAAGGTAGTTTTTATGATGTCGGGAATATGACTGGAATGGCTAAAACCGATTGGAGTTGGGCTACTTTATTGGTCGATTTAGATAATGATGGTTGGAAAGATGTTTTGGTAACTAACGGGGTAAAGAAAGATATGCGTAACAATGACTTTTTATCTCATATCAATCAAGAACTTAGTAAGGGCTCAAATAAATTTTATGAGATGACCAAAGGAACACCTTCTGCTCCGCTATCCAATTATATTTTTAGAAATAAAAAAAACTTAGTTTTTGAAAAAGTATCAAAAAAATGGGGCTTTGACAAAACTGGGTTTTCAAATGGGGTCGCTTATGGTGATCTTGATAATGACGGTGATCTCGATCTGGTAATTAATAATATGAATGCTCCGGCATTTGTTTATGATAACAAAGCGACAGGCTACTATTTAAAAATAAAATTTAAAGGGCCAGATAAAAACAAGTGGGCTTTAGGCGCAAAAGCCACGATCTATCACAATGGAAAAAAACAAATGGCAGAACATTCTTTAACACGTGGCTATTTTTCTTCTGTTGAACCTGGCTTATTTTTTGGCTTAGGGAAAGACACAAAAATTGATAGTTTAAAAATAACCTGGCCCGACGGTAAGGTAAATGTATACGAATCAATTTCAGCAAATACAACCCTAGTAGCAAAACATTCAAAAGCCAATCGAATTGATAGAAAACAAGAAGCTTTTAAAGTCCTTTTATCAGAAATAAATCCAAATAATTTAGGTATTTCATATACCCATACCGAAAATGAATTTGATGATTTTGAGCGTGAAATTTTATTGCCTCATAAACTATCTCAAAATGGCCCTTTTACAGCTATTGCAGATGTAAATGGTGATGCTTTAGACGATTTATTTATTGGCGGCGCTAGTCATATGAGTGGGGTTCTCTATTTACAGCAAAGTAATGGTACATTTATTAAGAATACATCACAGCCTTGGGAAGCCGATAAGATTTCTGAAGATCTTGGCTGTATCTTTCTAGATGTAGATGGCGATAAGGATCAAGATTTGTTTATAACCAGTGGTGGCAGCGAATTTGAAATAGGATCCGAATATTTTCAGGATCGAATCTATCTAAACGATGGAAAAGGGAATTTTAAAAAAGGATCTCATATTCTTCCTACAATTCACCAAAGTTCTCAAACTGTAAAAGCCGCCGATATTGATCAAGATGGTGACCTGGATTTATTTGTGGGCACACGTTTGTTACCGGGAAAATATCCCCATCCGGCGAGCAGTTATCTTTTACTTAATGAGAATGGTAAATATATAGATGCAACGGCTAAAATAGCACCAGATTTAAAAAATATAGGCTTGGTTACCGATGCAGTTTTTTCAGACATAGACCAAGATGGCGACGCCGACCTATTAATAGTAGGCGAATGGATGCAAATTGTACTTCTTGAAAATCAAAATGGTGTTTATACCAACAATTCTAAAAAGTGGGGCTTAGGAGGCACACGAGGCTTATGGTGGTCTATCACGGCAAGTGATCTAGATAATGATGGTGATGACGATTATATTATAGGAAACCTAGGGAAAAACAATAAATTTAAAGCCACAGCAGAGCACCCTTTCAAAATTTATGCGAACGACTTTGATAATAATGGCACCAACGATGTGGTATTGGCAAAGTTCTATAAAGACAATTATGTTCCACTTAGAGGAAGAGAATGTACCAGCCAGCAAATGCCCTATATAGCCGAAAAATTTAAAGATTACCACAGTTTTGCAAGCTCAAAACTATTAGATATCCTTCCTGAAAGCAAAGTAAAGGAAGCTATAGTTTATGAAATCAGCAATTTTGAAAGCATCATTTTAATAAACAATAATGGTAAGCTAATATCCAAGCCCTTACCAACTCTAGCACAAGTTTCACCTATAAAATCATCAATAGTAGTCGATTTTAATAACGATGGAAATCCCGACATTCTCACTATAGGTAACCACTATGGTGTAGAGGTAGAAACAACCCGTTATGACGCAGGAATAGGAACACTGCTTTTAGGTGATGGCAAAAACAATTTCAAAGCCTTACCACCACTTAAAAGTGGCTTTTATGTGCCTTTTGATAGCAGAGACCTAAAAATAATGAACCAGAAAAATCAAAAGTTAATTATGGTTTCAAACAATAATAATGCGCCTACAATATTTAAATTTTTTAAAGATTAAAAATATCAAAAACAGTTCTTTTTATTTGAAAATATAAGGCAGCCTGATTTTAAACAAATTACACCCCTAATACTGCCCTTATTTTTTCTATAGCTTGGTTAAAAAACTTCTTAAAAAAAATAATTAAAAAAACCCTGAAATTTAGTTGTAGTTTCCCTTTTGAACACTTAAATTTGCAACCGCATTTTTACAGATGTGACGTTCTTAAAAATACGTTTTTTGGAGAGGTGCCAGAGTGGTAATGGAGCAGATTGCTAATCTGTCGACGGGTAACTGTCGCCGGGGTTCGAATCCCCGTCTCTCCGCATTTTTTTGTTGTACAACAAAAAAATACCTATCAAACTTTTATAGATTGTGTGGTCAAAAACGTTCACAATATTATACAGATCAAACTGGAAATATCAAAAAAATATTGAAAATATAAGGCAGCCTGATTTTAAACAAATTACACCCCTAATACTGCCCTTATTTTTTCTATAGCTTGGTTAAAA
>JAESQB010000058.1 GCA_016765375.1 Flavobacteriaceae bacterium
TTTATATTTATAAAATTTGTGAAGTATTTAATACTTTTCAAAAGCCTTAAAATCAGGTTGTTTTCCCATTTCAAATACTAAATTATTGCCATTCATTATCTGAGAGTAAGTGATAAATGGTGTTTTAAGTAGTTGGCCATCTAAGCTTACCGATTGAATGTACATATTTTTTTCTGAAAGGTTATTGGCTATAATTTTAAAGGGTTTTGCTATTCCGTTTGGCTTTAAATTTAAGGTAATCTCTCCAAATTGAGGAGCACCAATAGCGAACACATCTGTACCAGGCGTTACAGGATAAAAACCCATCACACCAAAAATATACCATGCAGACATTTGTCCGCAATCGTCATTGCCATTAATGCCTAAGGGATGGTTTCTGTAATTTTCAACCGAAGTATGTTTACGAATAAGCTCTTGTGTTTTCCATGGTTTTCCAGCGTAATTGAATAAATAGGCATAATGGTGTCCCGGCTCATTATCATGACGGTAGTGACCGCCTTTAAAGTTTTCATCTAGTTTTTCAGCAAATTTTTCCTTACCGCCATATAATTCAATCATTCCCGGAATATCGTGCATGGCTCCAAACAAATAGGTCCAACGACCACCTTCGGTAAAGCCTTCTTGAGAATTTTCATGCCAGTTTCCATTAAAGCGTCNGGCGTTTAANAATCCGGTGTTTTTATTATAGAGGTTTTTGTAATTATTACTGGCNTTGATTAATCGGGTATAGTCTTCGTTTTTTCCTAAATCTTTGGCTATCTGAGCNATAGCAAANTCGTCAATNCCAAATTCAATAGTTCGTGTTACAGATTCTCTAGTTCTATCGGCCGCAACATAACCTAAAGAATGNTAATANGTTAAGCCTCCTCTGGCNTCATACAATGTGCCTTCATCNCGGTCGCCCCAATGTNTTTCGGTATCTCGGGCAGGAGGTTGCATGGCGTCTNTTCTAACAGCTTCATAGGCCAAATTAATATCGTAATCTCTAAATCCCTTTACATAAGCATCGGCAATAATGGCGTCGGCATGGGTGCCTGTCATGATNTTAGAATAGGTGGGATTGGGCCATTTTGGCAACCAGCCCCCTTCTTTATACATCTGCAATAATGATTGTATCATTGGGCTAACCCGTTCGGGATGGGTGAAATGTAAGAGGGGNTGCAAAGCCCTAAAGGTGTCCCAAAGCGAATAGTCATTATAAGAAACCCCTTGGTGTACCTTATCGTCAAAAGGGCTGTAATACCGGCCGTATTCAGAAAATTCACGCGGAAACAACATGGTATGAAATAATGCGGTATAGAAAATGNTTTTTTGATCTTCAGTAGCACCGTCAACCTCTATCCTACTGAGATTTTCCTGCCAAATATCACGGGTTTTTGTGACTAGTTTGTTAAAATTCCAATCGGGTATTTCTATGGCTAAATTCTTACGCGCCTGTTCGATACTAATGAATGAGGTGGCGACTTTCACTTTAATTTTTTCGTTTTCTTTGGTNTTAAAACTTATATAAGCACCCATTCTAGCACCGTATTGCTCGGTNCCCATCACNNTAATNTNAGGTTCGTTTCTAAAGGAGTTCCATGTACCAAAAGCATCAAATGNTTTTTCAAACTGAATGACAAAATANCCCTTAAAGTTGGANAGCTCAGGCCCTAAATGTGAGGACATNCGCTCGGGATTNTANCCNGTNATTTCGCCTTTTTCAGCATCAACTTTTACATAACCTTGAAAATTCTTTTTGTTTTCAGAAATATTAATGCCTTGAATGATAATGTGAGATTCACTTGATTTTGGAAAGGTAAATTGAAACATACCTGCTCGAGAAGCCGCTGCTATTTCACCTTTAANAGCCTTGCCTTTAGCATCCATAATCACCGAATAGTAATGGGGTTTTGATATTTCGTNCTCATGAGTAAAATCTAGGGCGCGGTCTTGGGGCAGCAATTTCAGTTTTCCAATCTGCGGCATTACAGACACATAACCGTAATCGCCCATCCAGACGGTAGGTTGATGGGTNGCCATAAAACCCTGAATCGTANTNTCNTCATANGCATAAGACATTTTACTNATTTTATTTTCTCTGGTTTGNGCNACAAAATTGGTCATGGCAAAAGGGGTNCCTACACAAGGCATGGTGCCGCCGCCGCTATTGGCGTCATCAAAACCACCTACAGCAGTTCCAATTAAGGGATTCACATAATCTACGGCTATTTTATCCTGAGCCATTAGCGTCCCAAAACTTGTAAAAAGAACTAAGAACAAGCTTTTGATCGTATTGTGAGAATTCATATTCATGCGCTTTATTTTAATGCCGTGTATTTATTTATACAATGTCGTTAGCGTTTTTTTTTTGCTTTGCCAATAATAGGCAGGAGAACTAAAATATATCGAAAACTAATCCCCTTNTACCTCATAAAATCACTTTAAGTGACCCGTATCTGTTTTAATTTGACATTAAATTTCGTGGGAGTAGTTTTTTAAAACAACACTAATTTTGATTTGCTATAACGTAAGTATTTAGTTAAGAACGACATACAATGTTACAAATATTCGATCAATATTTTTCTTATCTTTATTTAATTTCTATGCAAAGGTTTGCATAGAAATTTTTATTACCTTAAGCAAGTCATAATATGGTTTTAGTGATTATAAAAGGCTTAGCTATTTGAATGTTTGCATTAACGAATAGACAATTAATTTTATATTTGATTTCTATCCAAATGGAATTTATAAATTTTTTATAAGGATTATGAAAAACTCTCGAGCTACTCTAAAAGATATTTCTAGGAAACTAAATTTATCTATTTCAACAGTTTCTAGGGCTTTAAACAATCATCCCGCTATAAGTATAAAAACTAAAAAACTCGTAAAAGGGATTGCTAAAAAACTAGATTATCACCCCAATCTTTTAGCCTTAAGTTTATTAAATAAAAAAACAAATACTATAGGTGTTATTGTGCCTGAAATTACCAGTTATTTTTTTTCATCGGTTATTACAGGAATTCAAGATATTTTTAGAGATTCCGGATATAATGTTTTGATAGGCCAATCGGAAGAATCCTACGATGAAGAAGTAGCGATTACTGAAAATTTCTTAAAAGCAGGAATTGATGGCTTGTTAGTGTCTCCCTCTTCGAATACAAAAAAAATNAAGCATTTTACCAGACTTAAAAAAAGTGGTATTCCTATTGTTGTTTTTGATAGGGATTGTCCGGGTTTAGAAGTTGATAAGGTTCTTGTAGATGATTATGACGGCGCCTTTCAAGCGGTAGATTACCTTGTTAAAACGGGCTGTAAAAAAATAGCGCATATTGGAGGCCCCTTAAATTTATCAACTACAAAACACCGATTAAAAGGATATCTTGATGCCTTAAAAAAGAATAATATTCCTNTTGTAGAGGANTATATTATACATGTTAAAGGGTTCACCCATGAAGCGGGNATAGATCCAATTAAAAAATTATTAAACTTAAGGCCTCCTCCGGATGCTATTTTTGCAGTAAACGATTGTATTGCCATTTCAGCAATGCACATGGCTAAAATACTTAAATTTAAAATCCCGGATGATCTTTCCATCATTGGTTTTGATGATGAGCCCCACTCCAGTTATTTCACCCCAACTTTATCAACTATTTGGCAGCCTGTTTATAGCATGGGGATGCTTTCGGCAAAAATCTTGCTGAACCGTCTCAATCAGAATAATATACCGATTGAACTTCGTCATGAAATTTTTAAACCCGAATTGGTTATTCGAGATTCTTCTCGAAAACTTTAATNCTTCAAGGGGCTCATTGAATCCATTTCANTTTTTCCTCATTTACGTCTCTTAAATTTCCTCTAAGGTTTTTNCTTTTTATTATAATATTATCAACAAGNCAAAATATGACTTAAAGCCTAGNATTATCCTCAAAAAAGAGATCTCTTTTTTAGATATTTAGAAGAAATAATTATGCAAACCTTTGCATAGAATTACTGAGATTATTTTTATTTGAAACAAATAATTTGTTGTTAATTGACCTTGTTAAACGAATTTATAATCGTATTTAATTAGGATTTTATGGTGGTTTCGCCGAATGTATTTTATAAACATTGTTATGGTAAATATGCCATTGCCGCAGTAAATGTATTTACTATGGAACAAGTGCATGGATTGTTTAGTGCGGGTCAAAAAGCGAAGGCACCCTTTATAGTTCAGATGACCCCNGTAGCCCGAAATTATGCTCATAAAGACATGTTGCTTTCTATGATTGATGCTGCTTCTAAAATATATCCAGAANCGGTTTATGCCATCCATTTAGATCACGGGACAGAAGCACATGCTTTTGATGCGATAGCTTCTCATAAATATAACTCAGTGATGATTGATGCGTCACATGATGATTTTGAAACCAATATNGCTAGAACCAAAGTCNTTGTAGCCGATGCACATAAAAATGGTGTTGTTGTTGAAGCCGAATTAGGAATATTAAGTGGTGTTGAAGACGATATTTCTATAGACGAGAAACATGCAAAATATACGCAGCCTTCAGAAGTTGAAGCATTTGTAAAACAAACGCAGTGTGATAGTTTGGCAGTAGCCGTTGGTACAAGCCATGGTGCCTATAAATTTTCAGGAGGTCAAGGTATTCAGTTTGATATTTTAGAAAAAATTCAGCAACGACTNCCAAAGTATCCCATTGTTTTACACGGAGGGTCGGCTGTAAACGAAAAAGANATTAGAACCATTAATAAAAATGGAGGTTACTTAAATGAAGATGCGGCAGGAGTAGCACCAGATGAGATTGTAAAAGCTATTCAATACGGTGTCTGTAAAATTAATATTGCAACAGATACCCGGCTTATTTGGACACGTGTACACCGCGAATTNTTTAATTACTCTCCAGAATTATTCGATCCCATTATTCCNGGAAAGGAATATATGGAAGCCTATGAGGCGTTTATGTTAGAAAAGTTTGAGCTTTTTGGAGCAACGGGAAAAACAANCGAATTGATTAAGACACTGGAAACTAGAAATTAGAAATATAGAAAAAAGAGTNAAAACGTTGAAAAGCAATGTCTCAACAGATAAACAATTAAACAAAAAAGTGTCCCTTGGGTGAAAAGCTCTGGGTAGGAAACATGACAAAAGAATCGCCTTTATTAATAAAGCCAAATTCAGAATCGGGAGTTTATCAAANNATAAGCCCNANNTCGGCGCATTGGAATTATTTNCATTTTGAAGCTAGAACAATGCGTTTTGGNGAATCTTGGGAATTCNATACAANAGAAAACGAAATCGTTATCGTATTGTTGGGAGGAAATTTTAAAGTCATAAGCAATAAAGGAAATTGGGAAAGTATAAACGGAAGAAAAGATGTGTTTAGTGGCGTTGCCCACACCTTATACTTACCTCGAGACACTCAGTTTACATTAGAGGCAACCAGCGAAAACTTAGATATTGCTTATGGTTGGTGCAAATCGGATGCAGATTTCCCTCCAAAGTTTGTCACCCCCGAAGAGACCCCTATGGTTATTTTTGGAGGTGATAATGCTACACGTCAGTTTAATGATTTAGTGCCTCCTGGATTTGGATGTAGTCGANTAGTATCACGAGAAGTCTATACCCCTTCTGGGAATTGGAGTTCTTATCCAGCACATAAACACGATGAAAGAATTCTTGATGNACAANNAAATGTTTTAGAGCCTATTCAGGAAGAAACCTATTTTTATAANTTTCAAAAACCAGAGGGCTATGCCATACAGCAAGTGTATACTAAGGATAAATCTTTAGATGAAATTGTAAGAGCAAAACACAACGATGTGGTTTTAATTCCAAAAGGATTTCATCCGGTGGTAGCAGCTCATGGCTTTCATTGTTATTACCTTAATTTTTTAGCAGGGTCTGACCAATGTTTAGAAAACACAACCGATCCCGANCACGAATGGATATACCATTCTTGGACATCACAAGATAAACGATTGCCTTTGGTAACCGCAGAAATGAATAATGTAGAGACGTAATATATTACGTCTCAGAATATATTACGTCTCAGATAAAAGAGATTCCTGCTTACCTGCCCGTCCGGCAGGCGGGCGCAGGAATAAATAAAAAGTAATTAGTTGTTAGTAAACAAAGAAAACCTGAAACCTGATAGCTGTTTACCCGAAACCTAAAAAATTAAATGACAAATAAAAAATTTGATATAATTACAATTGGTCGATCTTCAATCGATTTATATTCTCAAAATATTGGATCTGCTTTCAATGATATAAAAGGCTTTGATGCTTTTGTAGGTGGATCACCATTAAATATTGCGGTAGCCTGTGCCAGGCTTGGTGCAAGTGCAACACTATTAACAGCTGTTGGAAATGATAAAGTGGGCGAGTTTATTGTCGAATTTTTAAACAAAGAAAGCGTTAATACAGATGTTATTCCAATAAAACAGACTTCGAGAAGTTCTGCTGTTGTTTTGGGTATTGAACCACCGGATAAATTTCCCTTAGTTTTCTATCGCGACAATGCTGCAGATAGTCAAATTTCTATAGATGATGTTCAAAAGGCAAAGGTAGAAGATTATAAAATTTTATTAATAAACGGTACTGCTTTAAATGTTGAACCTACTAGAAGTGCTACATTTTATGCTACTGAAGTTGCCAATAAAAATGAAGTGGATGTGGTCTTGGATTTAGATTTTAGAGCCGACCAATGGCACGATTATCGTGCTTTTGGACTCACTGTAAGAGCCATTCTACCTAAAGTAAAAATAGCAATGGGCACCGAAGAAGAAATGTTGGCGGCGACATTAAGTGACGCTTCACAAGTGGTCATTAAAGATCAGCAAATATCTGCACCTGAAATTAAAGGCGATATTGATGTTTCCATAACGCAATTACTCGCATCGGGCATTGAAGTTTTATTAGTTAAAAGAGGTGCCGATGGCGTTAGTATTTACAGAAAAAATGGCATAAGAGAAGATGTTCCCGGATTTCCGGTAGATATTTTAAATGTATTGGGTGCTGGTGATGCCTTTGCTGGCGGGTTTTTGTATGGCATATTACAAGGCTGGGATTTGTATAAATCTTGCCGTATGGGTAATGCCAGTGGCGCACAAGTTGTGACCAAAAAAGGTTGTGCAAATTTTATGCCGACCCTTGAGGAGTCATTTAGCTTTATTGAAGAAAAAGGGGGGTTTTAAAAAATTAGAGAAAAGAAGAAAGAAGTAGAATAAAGACACAAGAAACAGGAGACATGAAACTAGATGATTAATATGTATTGATTCTTGGTTCTAAATAAATTATAGATAAAAATAAGTGAAAAACAGAAGATTAACGGTAGCACAGGCTACAATAGAGTACCTGAAAAATCAATATGTAGAGCGGGATGGTGTGCAAAACAAATTTTTTGCAGGATGTTTCGGAATTTTTGGACACGGTAATGTAGCAGGTTTTGGACAGGCATTACATCAAAATCCTGATTTCCCTTATTATGTAGTTCGTAACGAACAAGGCATGGTACATACCGCTGCAGCTTTTGCGAAAGTAAAAAACAGATTGCAAACATTTGTATGTACCTCTTCCATAGGCCCCGGAGCAACCAATATGATTACTGCTGCTGCCGGAGCAACCATTAATAGAATTCCGGTTTTATTATTACCCGGCGATATTTTTGCTGCCCGACAAGTGGCCCCGGTTTTACAACAATTAGAATCGGCTGAAACTCAAGATATTTCTGTCAACGATTGTTTTAAACCCATCTCAAAATATTGGGATCGCATCAATCGTCCAGAGCAATTAATTACATCTTTACCTGAGGTAATGCGTGTATTAACTTCGCAAGCAGATACAGGTGCCGTAACCTTAAGTATTCCTCAAGATGTTCAAGCGGAGGCTTTTGATTTCCCTGAAGAATTATTTAAAAAACGGGTTTGGCATATTGGCAGAACTATGCCAGACCAAAGCCTATTGGCAAAAGCCATCACACAAATTAAAAACAGTAAAAAACCAATTATAATTGCTGGTGGTGGCACTATTTATAGTGATGCGACCGCTATTTTAAAGAAACTAGTTAACCGTACAGGCATTCCAGTTAGTGAAACTTATGCGGGTAAAGGTTCTTTAAATTATGACGAGCCACAAAATTTGGGAGCCATGGGTGTTACAGGAACTCCAGGTGCTATAGAAATTGCAAATGATGCTGATTTAGTTATCGGAGTAGGTACACGATATAGCGATTTTACAAGCATTTCAAAATCTGCGTTTCAAAACCCAGAGGTACAGTTTATTAATATTAATGTCACAGAATTCGATTCGTTTAAGCATGGGGCTTTACCTCTTGTAGGCGATGCAAAAGTAATTTTGGAGGCTCTAGATCAAGCGCTTTCAACTTATAAAGTTAACGATGCATACAGACAAAAAGTAGCTGACCTTAATAGCTCTTGGGATGCTTTTGTTTCTGATATTTATAAGGAAAAAAATGATACACCTGCCTTTCAAGGCGAGGTGATTGGCGCTATAAATAATTTTGCGAACGATAAAGACATTGTGCTTTGTGCTGCAGGGAGTTTACCAGCCGATTTACATAAATTATGGCGAACCACACACCCAAAAGGATTCCATTTAGAATATGGATACTCCTGTATGGGTTATGAAATCGCAGGTGGTTTAGGTGCTAAAATGGCGAACCCCGATGGAGAAGTTTATGTTATGGTAGGTGATGGTAGTTATTTAATGATGTCGTCTGAAATTGTTACCGCCATTCAGGAAGGTGTTAAAATGACCATTATCTTATTAAATAATGATGGCTATTCCAGCATTGGAGGATTATCTGCTGCTCTTGGAAGCGAAGGTTTCGGCACCTATTATAGATATAGAAATGAGGAAACAAAACAGTTGGATGGCGGTTTGTTGCCAGTAGATTATGCTGCTAATGCGGCAAGCATGGGCGCTTATGTTATTAAAGCTAAAAATGTGACTGAATTAAAAGCCGCTTTAAAAGAGGCTAAAACAATTAAAACGACCACCTTAATTTATATTGATGTCGATAGAAAAAAGGGCGTTCCAGGATTTGCGTGGTGGTATGTCGCTATAGCCCAAGTTTCAGAAAAAGAATCTGTTAAAGACGCTTTAAAAACCTATCATGAAAACCAAAAAACACAAAAATATTATTTATAAAACCAACAACTGTCAACCAACAACTATTAACCAACAACTAATAACAAATAACTAAATAATGGATTCTAATACAATAATTACATTTATTACCTTTTTGCTTTTTACGGGAGGTGTTGCATTCTTTACCTGGCACAGACTTCGAAAAACAAATTTAGCCTCTTCGGATGGTTATTTTTTAGGAGGGCGAAGCTTATCGGGTATTGTTATTGCAGGTTCCATGTTGCTNACNAATATTTCAACAGAGCATCTTATTGGNATGAACGGCAGTTCGTATGTTAATGGTTTTGTTATTATTGCTTGGGAAGTCACCTCGGCCATAGCATTGGTCATTGCCGCTATTTATTTTATTCCCAAATATTTAAAAATGGGATTGACCACCATTCCNCAATTTTTAGAAAACAGGTTTGATGGTTTCACCAGAACTTTAGTAGCTCTTTTTTTAATAGTCTCTTTTGTGGTGACTTTATTGCCTATTGTATTGTACACAGGTGCTTTGGCACTCGAAAGTCTNTTTGGAGTTTCCGGCATTATAGGGGTTAGCCAAACTGAAGGACTATGGATAACGGTTGTCATTATTGGTGCTATAGGCTCGGTGTATGCCATTTTTGGCGGCTTGAAAGCCGTAGCCTATTCCGATACCATTAATGGTTTTGGACTGCTCATTGGCGGTTTGTTGATTCCCATTTTAGCATTAATGGAAATAGGCGATAATAATATTATTGACGGACTGGTAAAGGTTTATGAATTTGCTCCCGAAAAGTTTAATGTGATTGGCGCAAAAGATTCGGTCTTGCCTTTCGAGGTATTGTTTACCGGTTTAATCATTAATCAGTTGTATTTCTGGGGCATGAACCAAACCATTATTCAACGTGCCTTAGGTGCAAAAAATTTAAAAGAGGCTCAAAAAGGACTCTTGCTCACGGGAGTTTTTAAAATTCTAATTCCCTTAGTTATTATTTTCCCTGGTGTTATTTGTTACTATTATTTTCAAGAAACCTATTTCGATAATCAGGATATGGTCTATCCTGAATTGGTCAAAAAAGTATTACCGTTTTGGATGGTAGGTTTCTTTGCAGCGGTGATTATGGGGGCGGTCTTAAGTACCTTTAACTCCGTATTGAATTCCGCAGCGACCCTATTTAGTGTTGGCATTTATAAAAGACATATTAATAAAGATACCAGTGAAAAAAAATTGGTGCGTATCGGAAAAATGACCTCGGCCATTTTAGCCATTAGCGCCATTTTTGCAGCGCCTTTGGTTGCCAATGCTTCCGATGGTTTATTTCAATTATTACAGCAGTTAAACGGTATTTTCTTTATTCCTATTGCTTCCATATTATTAGCAGGTTTCTTTATGAAGAAAGTATCGGCTATGGCAGCAAAAGTCGCCTTAATTTTCGGTATGACTTTTTATGTTGTTTTGGAACTGGTACTTGGTTTTGATTACCATGGCATTCATTTCGTTCACCTCTGGGGTATTGAATTTGTATTGAATGTCGCCATTATGTATGCAGTATCATATTTTGTCCCTAGAGTAAATATGTATGAAATTACCGATGTAAAAGCGGTGGATTTAACGACTTGGAAATACACCAAACCCTTGTCAATTATCTTATGTGTGGTCACCNTGNTTATTTATGTATTATTAGGAAATGTAGGTTAGAAAAAATAAAATTTATAAAAAAAGCAGAATGAATAGTTTAAAAAATTACATCAACGGCCAATGGGTTGAAAGTATATCTCAAGAAACCATCGACGTCATAAACCCGGCAACACAAGAGGTATTAGCCAAAGTGCCTTATGGTGAAGATACCCGGAAAGATGTTGCCTTGGCTACAGAGGCGGCTTCCAAAGCATTTAATGAATGGCGAAATGTACCAGTCATGAAACGCGTGCAAGTCCTGTATCAATTAAAAACGCTGATGGAGGACAATACGGCAGCTTTAGCCGAAATTATCACGAACGAATCTGGGAAAACAAGAGCAGAATCGATTGGAGAAATTAAACGCGCCATCGAAAATATTGAAGTTGCTTGTGGAACGCCCATGCTTATTGCAGGCGATTTTATAGAGGATATCGCATCGGGAATTGACGAAATGATGATTAGGCAACCAATAGGCGTATCTGCCTGTATTACGCCGTTTAACTTTCCGAATATGATCGTGTTTTGGTTTTTACCTTATGCCATTGCTACGGGCAATGCATTTATTGTAAAACCATCGGAAAAAGTACCCTTAACCATGATGAAAATTTTCGAATTCATCGATCAGTTAGACCTTCCAAAAGGATTGTTGAGTTTGGTACATGGCGGAAAAGATTCGGTAGATGCTATTTTAGAACATCCCGAAATTAAAGCCATCAGTTTTGTAGGCAGTACCCCTGTGGCACGATACATATATTCTAAAGGTACCGCAAACGGAAAACGGGTTCAGGCACAAGGCGGGGCAAAAAATCCAGTCTTAATATTACCTGATGCCGATATTGAAATGTCTTCAAAAATAATTGCCGATTCAGTATATGGTTGCGCAGGCCAACGTTGCTTGGCAGCCTCAACCATTATCACGGTAGGCGATGAAAAAGGCGATATTAAAGAGGCCATTTACGAAACCGTAAAGTTAAGAACCACAGGTTATGGTTTAGATGCAGGTGTACATATGGGGCCCGTAATTACACCTGAAAGTAAAGCCAGAGTAGAACGTTTAATTCAACAAGGTGTTAATGAAGGCGCAAACCTACTTTTGGATGGTAGAAACCCTTCTATTCCAGGTTACGCTTCCGGCAATTTTTTAAACCCTACCATTTTAGAAAATGTTGCTTTAGATAAAGAACTCATGAAAACCGAAATTTTCGGCCCTGTAATGAGCCTGATTTCTATGAAAAGCATAGAAGAGGCCATAGCTTTTATAAATAGCGGACAATACGGAAATATGGCCTGTTTATTTACAAGTAGTGGCGCAAGCGCTAGAAAGTTTAGGAATGAAGCCAATGCCGGAAATATTGGTATCAATATTGGTGTTGCCGCACCTATGGCGCAATTCCCATTTAGTGGATGGAAAGATAGTTTTTTTGGCGATTTGCACGGTCAAGGAAAACATGCTATTGAGTTTTTTACACAAACAAAAGTTGTTATTGAACGCTGGCCAAAAGAGTGGTCTCGTAAATTTTAAAAAGAAGAGGATAGATGATTAAAATAGCAAATGCCCCTTGCTCATGGGGTGCACTGGAGTTTGATTTGGAAGAGAAATCCGAAGAAATTGGATTTGAACAAGTTTTAGATGAAATTAAAGAAACGGGATATGTAGGCACCGAGCTTGGCGATTGGGGATTTATGCCAACATCGCCTGAATTGTTGAAAATTGAAATAGACCAAAGAGACTTAGACTTATTAGGAGCTTTTGTTCCTGTAGCATTAGCCGATGTTTCTAAACATAAGGCAGGTCTTACTTCGGCTTTAAAAGTGGCTGAACTCATGTATACATCAGGTTATAAAAATGCCCTGATCATACTCGCCGATGATAATGGTTCTGTGACAGAACGTACCCATAATGCCGGAAGAGTGAAACCCGAAATGGGGCTCACCGATGAACAGTGGC
>JAESQB010000015.1 GCA_016765375.1 Flavobacteriaceae bacterium
AAACACCTATGCATAGGGCTAGAAAGAGAGCCTATTGGGCTTACCGTACTTCACCAAGATTATACGTTGTTTTATCCTTTTTTTAAATTTTATGACAACGAAAAGCAACGCTATTTTCATTTGGTAGAAAATCACAGCAGCATAAATCAAACAGCAAATTTAACCAATGGCCTTTTTGCCGGAGATTTTCTAAATAAAGAAAAAATAGTGTGTCTAATACCTGAACATAAAAAGGTAGATTATTTTTTAAAAATTCGCTGTGAAAACGTTGATTTTTCAGAAAAAAAATTACTTTTGACCCTTAAAAATATTTCTCAAATTGTATTAGCATATCCCGTGAATACAAAAGAATTAAAATCGATAAACAATTTAATTTTTGAATAAATAATGCCGAACACGAAAAAAACAAAAATTGTAGCTACTCTTGGACCTTCTACAGAGAGCAAAACCGTTATAAAAGACATGATTGTTGCTGGTGTAAATGTCTTTAGAATAAACTTTTCTCATGCCTCATATGACGATGTAAAAAAACGCATTGCTATCATACGAGAACTTGGCAAAGAGATGAATACTACTACTGCTATTCTGGCCGATTTACAAGGTCCTAAATTGCGTGTTGGTACGATGAAAGAAGGTGTTGTGGTTAAACCCGGTGATGAAATTTTATTCTGTACCTCAGAACGGTTTGAAGGCACTTCAGAAAAAGTGTTTATGAATTATGCCGGTTTCCCAAATGATGTTACAGCAGGTGAGCGTATCTTGCTTGATGATGGGAAACTTATGTTTGAGATCATTGAAACCGACGGCATTTCAAAAGTAAGAACGAAAGTATTACAAGGTGGGGCATTGCTCTCCAACAAAGGGGTTAATCTTCCCAATACCAATATTTCTCTCCCTGCTTTAACCGAGAAAGATATAGAAGATGCCATTTTTGCCATTGAACAAGAGGTGGATTGGATTGCTTTGTCTTTTGTGCGTCATGCCGAAGATTTAAAACAATTAAAGGCTCTTATTGAGAAACACACCAATTATAAAATTCCTATTATTTCAAAAATAGAAAAGCCAGAAGCGGTTAAGAACATCAAAGAAATTATACAACACAGTGATGGCTTAATGGTAGCTAGGGGCGACCTGGGTGTGGAAATTCCTGCTGAAGAGGTGCCTTTAACTCAAAAAGAACTGGTTCTAGCGGCTAAAAAAGCCAGAATTCCGGTAATTATCGCTACCCAAATGATGGAGAGCATGATTGACTCGTTAACTCCAAGTCGTGCCGAAGTTAATGATGTAGCCAACTCGGTAATGGATGGCGCTGATGCCGTGATGCTTTCTGGAGAAACTTCGGTTGGGAAATACCCCGTTGAAGTTGTACAAACCATGACAAATATTTTAAAACGGGTTGAAAACTCACCCCTTATAACCGTACCTGAAGAGCCCCCCCACGTACGTACAAACAGATATATCACAAAATCCATTTGTTATCATGCCGCTCATATGGCCAACGAAATTAAAGCCAAAGCCATTTGTACCCTAACCAATAGTGGTTATACGGCATTTCAAATATCGGCTTGGCGTCCAGATGCGCATATTTTAGTGTTTAGCTCAAATAAAAAAATATTGATTAGACTTAATTTACTCTGGGGCGTAAAAGCATTTTTTTACGACAAGTTTACCAGTACAGACCAAACCATCAAAGACATCAACAAGATAGCTTGTGATGGTAAATTTGTGTGCTCGGGTGATTTTATGATCAATCTAGCGGCCATGCCTATTGTTGAAAAAGGAATGGTAAACACCCTGCGCGTCACTCAGGTTTAAAGACTTTTGAATCCCACACAGCCTTCCCAACTTTTCGATATGCAGGACTGAATACTGAATGTAGAATATCAAATGCTGAACTTTGATATTCTTAATGCTTAGAGCTCTTACTTATTTGGGCTTGCAGTTTGTAAAATGCACGCTTTGCGGCTTTTTCTTCGGCTTTCTTTTTTGAAGTGGCTCTGGCCTTTGACACCACATCTGAATCTATTTTTAACATAACAGCAAAATGTTTGACATGATCCTTGCCGTTATCGTCATACGTGATGTATTTAAATTCTTTTTTATGCTTTTGGCACCACTCTATTACTAGGCTTTTATAACTTATTATTTTTCCTTCAAGCCGGTTGATATCCACATGAGGTTCTATCACTTTTTTATAGATAAACGTTTTACAGTATTTAAACCCTCGGTCTAAGTAAATAGCCCCAATTAAAGCTTCAAAAACATTGCCGTGAATGTTAAGGCTAAAATTGTTTTTAGGAAGATTGCTTTTTACTAAATGTATTAGGTTTAATTCTTCTCCCAAAATATTAAGATGTTTTCTGCTCACTATCTTAGAACGCATTTTGGTGAGATAACCCTCATTGCCTCCAGGAACTTCTTTATATAAATAGGCTGCAATAATAGTACTTAAAATAGCATCACCTAAAAACTCGAGCCGTTCATAACTCATAACCTCACCCGAATCTTTTTTCTCATTCATCGACCTGTGGGTAAAGGCTTCTTTATATATAGATAAATCCTTGGGCTTAAAACCTAAAATTGATTTTATGGCAATAAAAAAATCCCCATGATCTTTCGAAGGGGACTTAAATATATGTTTTATGAAGGCCATTTTTAAGACTTCATTTTTCTAAATAAAACACAGGCATTATGACCTCCAAAACCAAAGGTATTACTCATGGTAATATTAAGCTCTCGTTCTTGAGATTTATTGAGCGTAAGGTTTAAAGCGGGGTCTATATTTTCATCAACACTACTGTGGTTAATGGTTGGTGGCATTAAGCTGTTTTCCATAGCCAATATAGAGGCGATAGATTCAATGGCTCCTGCTGCACCCAACAAATGTCCGGTCATGGACTTGGTTGAGTTAATATTAATTTTTTGGGCATGGGCTCCAAAAACTCTAGAAATGGCTTTTAACTCTGCCACATCTCCTAAAGGTGTAGAAGTTCCATGGGTGTTAATGCCGTCTACTTGATCGGCGGTAATACCGGCATCTTTCAAGCAATTTAACATAACCCGCTCAACACCAATTCCTTCAGGGTGTGGTGCTGTCATATGGTAAGCGTCACTTGTCATGCCTCCTCCAATAACTTCGGCGTAAATTTTTGCCCCTCGGTTTTTGGCGTGTTCATATTCTTCTAAAATAAGTGCTCCTGCGCCTTCACCTAAAACAAAACCATCTCGGGTTGAATCAAAGGGTCTTGAAGCAGTTTCTGGCGATTCATTCCTGGTTGAAAGGGCATGCATGGCATTAAATCCTCCTACTCCAGCTTGAGTTATCGCTGCTTCACTACCACCAGTCACTATAATATCACACTGTCCTAAACGAATATAATTTAAGGCATCTATTAAAGCGTTTGCCGAAGAAGCACAGGCAGAAACCGTGGTATAATTAGGCCCCATAAATCCGTTCTTGATAGAAATATTACCAGGTGCAATATCGGCGATCATTTTAGGAATAAAGAAGGGGTTAAAACGTGGTGTTCCATCCCCTTCTGCAAAATTTTTGACTTCATTTTGAAATGTTTCTATTCCGCCAATTCCAGCACCCCAAATAACGCCTATTCTAAATTTATCTATCTCAGACAGATCAAATTTAGAATCTTTAATAGCTTCTTCTGAAGAAACCATGGCATATTGGGTAAAACGATCTAATTTTCTTGCATCTTTTCGGTTAAAATGATCTAACGCATTAAAATTTTTCAGCTCACAAGCGAATTTTGTTTTAAACTTCTCGGTATCAAAATAGGTTATAGGGGCACAGCCACTCTTCCCGTTTTTTAATCCTTCCCAATAGTCTTTAACATTATTGCCTATTGGAGTAAGAGCTCCAATACCTGTAACAACAACTCGCTTTAGTTCCATATAATAAAGTAATATTATTTTGTCCCTTCAATATATGAGATTGCCTGGCCAACGGTTGCGATATTTTCAGCCTGATCGTCTGGAATTTGAATATCAAATTCTTTTTCAAATTCCATGATGAGTTCTACCGTATCTAATGAGTCTGCTCCCAAGTCGTTAGTGAAGCTAGCTTCAGTTACAACTTCATTTTCGTCAACGCCTAATTTATCAACAATTATAGCTTTTACTCTTGATGCAATGTCTGACATAATTTTTTAGTATTTAAAATTTTGATTAGGGGGCAAAAATAAACTTTTTTAATTTA
Organism: Flavobacteriaceae bacterium; assembly: GCA_016765375.1. Classification (GTDB taxonomy): domain Bacteria; phylum Bacteroidota; class Bacteroidia; order Flavobacteriales; family Flavobacteriaceae; genus NORP215. The sequence goes on from JAESQB010000015.1 coordinate 4,214, forward strand.
AAACGCTATTTTAATTTAAATTGTGTGATTATTTTAAGGCTTTTTTAAAACATTTAATATAAGGCTCTTTTAAGATTGTATTGCGTTTCTATAATTTGATGTCATATTTCATAATATATAACCCTTTTTACAGCCTTTTTTTTATCAAACAAAACCCTTAACCTATTAAAAACAAAACGAATTTAAAAACAAAATACTACATTTGAAACGCATTACTTCACCTAAAGTATTGCGAATAAGTATATAACCCTTTATCAAAAAATATTATGAAAACCTTTATGTTTCCTAATTTCATCCCAACAGCCCACACCTCATTATTCAGAATCCTGTTTATTGGGCTTTTAATGGCTATTCAACCCAGTATGGCGCAACAAAAGCCGAGTCCAATGGAGGTCATAGCTCCTAAGAATAGTGAAATGATAGGTGCCCCAGACCGAAAAGAAAATGAAGGTAAAGGACCTTATAAACGATTAATCATTAGAGGTGCCACCCTTATAGACGGTACTGGCGCACCCCCAAAAGGTCCAGTAGATATTGTTATTGAAGGCAACAAGATAGTGGAAGTACGCTCAGTGGGTATTCCAAAAATTAAAATAGAAGAAAACAGAAGGCCAAAAAACGCCACCCAGGAAATTGATGCGCATGGAAAATACGTTTTGCCTGGCTTAATTGATCTACACGTACATACCGGTGGTGCCCCCAAAGCACCCGAAGCCGAATATACTTATAAGTTATGGCTGGCCAATGGCATTACTACAGTTAGGGGTGTTCCTACCTCTAGAGATTTAGACTGGGCCTTAAATGAACAAGAGCGCAGTGCTAAAAACAAAATAGTAGCCCCTAGAATTATTGAGTTTCACCGTCCCGGAACTGGTAAAGAGTGGAAAGGAAAATCGATTAACACCCCCGAGCAAGCACGTGCATGGGTGCGATATGCTAAGAAAAAAGGNGTTCAAGGCTTAAAGCTTGGTGCCTATCGNCCTGAGCTTATGNAAGCTTTTTTAGACGAAGCTAAAAAACTAAANATGGGTTCTACGGCNCATTTAGGNCAAAGNGGNGTTGCACAAATGAACGCCATAGATGCTGCACGATTAGGCTTAACCGGAATGACCCATTTTTATGGNCTTTTTGAATCCTTATATAAAGGTTATGATATTCAGCCTTGGCCGGTGGACATGAATTATAATGATGAGCAATTTCGATTTGGACAAGTAGCNAGACAATGGAANCTTATNCACNNNCCNGGAAGTAAAGCATGGAACGATTTAATAGATGAGTTTTTAGAATTGGACTTTTTCATAAACCCCACCATGACCATATATTCGGCCGGACGCGATGTGATGAAAGCCAGAAATGCCGATTGGCATGAGAAATACACCCTGCCCTCGCAACAAGATTTCTTCCGACCCAACCGNAAAAGCCATGGTGCTTATTGGTTTTATTGGACNACNGCCGATGAGATTGCCTGGAAAAATTTCTACCGGGTATGGATGCAGTTCTTAAACGATTATAAAAACCGNGGCGGANAAGTAACCCTGGGATCAGATTCTGGTTTTATTTATCAGTTGTATGGTTTTGGAACGATCTTAGAATTAGAACTGCTTCAAGAAGCGGGCTTCCATCCCCTTGAAGTTATTCGTGCCGCCACCATGCATGCCGCAGAAGAATTAGCGGCACCCTCGGGAAAATCTATTGAATTTGGTGTNGTAAGACCCGGACTTTTAGCCGACCTTATTATTGTAAACGAAAACCCCTTGGCCAATTTAAAAGTGCTTTACGGCACCGGCGCCGTAAAAGTAAATGATGAGACCGGCCTGCCCGAACGCGTGGGCGGGATAGAATACACCATTAAAGACGGCATTGTTTANGATGCCAAACAACTCTTAAAAGATGTTGCCGAAATGGTGAACAAACAAAAGATAGAACGGGCTAATGCCAAAAAATTAAACGACTAAATTTTATTCCCGAACACGCCTTATATATAATCGCTAAACCAAAATTATGACTTCTGTTACTGTTTTCAAATTCAAGCTATCAAAAGTAGCTTTAATATTTGCTGTTCTTTTTTTTAGTGGCTTGTNATTTATTCAAGCCCAAAACAAAGACTCGAACACCATTATTAATCCTGAAATGTTTCAGGAGATGAAATACCGCTCTGTGGGACCAACCCGAGGCGGGCGTTCTACAGCAATTTCCGGAGTNAATCAAAANCCCTTTACCTTTTATATGGGGGCCACCGGAGGTGGGGTTTGGAAAACAGAAGATGCTGGTAACAGTTGGAAGAACATTTCAGACGGGCAAATTACCGTAGGCTCAATTGGCGCCATTGCGGTAGCAGATTCCGATCCTAACGTAGTGTTTGTGGGCACAGGATCTGCCGCACCTAGAGGCAATGTTTCTATAGGCAATGGCATTTATAAATCAACCAACGCAGGTTTAACTTGGACCCATGTTGGTCTGCCAAAAGCAGGATTGATAGGGCAAATAAAAATTCATCCGCAAAACCCCGATTTGGTTTATGTGGCTGTTTTAGGGAATATCTTCGGACAAAATCCGGAGCGTGGAATTTACCGTTCTAAAAATGGAGGTACCTCTTGGGAAAAAGTACTTTTTATTAGTGACAAAACCGGCGGAGTCGATCTGTCTATAGACCTTAATAATCCCCGAATATTATATGCCGGAATGTGGCAAGCCCAACGCAAACCTTGGACACTGATTGACGGCGGGAAAGAAGGCGGTATTTATAAAACCAGCGACGGTGGCGATACCTGGAAAAAATTAGANGGCGGTTTACCTAAAGGACTGCTTGGAAAAATTGGCGTCTCAGTTTCTCCCGCCAATTCAAATAAAGTTTATGCCATTATTCAAGCGGCTAAAGAAGAATCCGGAGGGGTTTATGTTTCTGATAATGCNGGCAAAAGTTGGAAACGCCTCAACAGAGATCACAAACTGCGGCAAAGGGGTTGGTATTATTCTCACATTACCGCCGATCCTCAAGACGAAAATACCGTTTATGTAAGCAATACCGGATTTTACCGCTCCACCGACGGCGGTAAAAATTTTACCGATGGCATAAGCACACCACATGGNGATAATCACGGCGTATGGATTAATCCTAATAACCCAAAAATAATGATNAATTGTAATGATGGTGGAGCTAATATTTCTTTAAACGGTGGAAAAACCTGGTCGTCTCAAACCATTTATGCCACCTCAGAATTTTACAGACTCACGGTCGATAATCAATTTCCTTACCGGCTTTATGCGGGACAGCAAGACAATACCACCATTAGTGTTTCTAGCAGAAGTGCTCGGGGCATAACCCCCTATCAAGATTGGTATGCTGTTGGNGGTAGCGAATCNGGCGATGTTGCGGTTGACCCCACTGATGCCAACATTATTTATTCNGGATCTTATAGTGGCGAAATTACCATGATGAATCGCAGCACCGGACAAGTGCGTCAGGTCACTGCCTATCCGCATTATACCGAAGGCACCGAACAACGTGATTTAAAATACCGCTGGCAGTGGAATTTCCCCATCGCCATTTCGCCTTTTAATCCAAAAACCATTTTTCAAACCTCCAACTATGTTCACCGCTCAACTAACGGNGGTCAAAGTTGGGAAGTGATTAGCCCAGACCTCACGCAAGCACTTGATAAATACCACGATATTCCAGGAGGCCCCATTCAGTATGATGCCACCGGAGTTGAGGTATACTCTTCTATTTTTGCTTTCGAAATTTCACCCTTTACCGCCAAAGAAATGTGGGCAGGAAGTGATGATGGCTTGATACATATCACACAAGACAGCGGGAAAACCTGGAAAAATATAAGCCCTAAAAAAATGCCATTAGAAGGCACCGTTAACAAGATTGAGCTTTCGGTTCACCAAGCAGGAAAGGCCTATGCTGCCGTTTACAAATACAGAGACAACGATTTTAAACCTTATATTTTTAAGACCACTAATTTTGGNAANTCNTGGAGNCTATTAACCANNGGNAANAACGGNATNCCTANTGACTCATTTTGTACGAAGTATTGCCGAAGATCCTGATAAAGAAGGTCTGCTTTATGCCGGTACCGAATTTGGCGTTTATGTNTCCTTTAATGACGGGAAAAATTGGCAGTCNCTTCAATTAAATTTACCCCATGTGCCCATAACCGACATGGAAGTACATCAAAAAGATTTGGTNTTAAGCACCCAAGGACGTGCCTTTTGGATTTTAGAGAACATCACCCCTTTGCATGAAATGCAAAATATAAATTCGTCCAAAAACCATCTTTTTACACCCAAAGACNCNTACCGCACCNATATAAGAGGCTATAACCCAAACTTTAATTTTTATTTATCAAGCATTGATACGACTGTAACCTATCGTCTTGAAATTCTCAACCCTAACAATAAATCTGTTATTGCTTTCTCGAGCAAACCTAAAAAAGGAGAACAAAAACTCAAACTAAAAAAAGGACACAATACATGGTCTTGGAACATGCGTTACCCCGGCCCCGAACTTGTTTCCGATTTGGTATCCATGGTTATCCGCCCTTCCACGCCGGGACCTAAAGCGGTTCCTGGAAATTATAGGGTGCGTTTAAGTGCCGGAAACTGGTCTGAAACACGTGATTTTAAAATATTGCCTGACCCAAGATGGACTAATATTAGTGATGAAGATTATACAGCNCAATTTAATTTGGCCACCGANATCAAAAACACCATTACCCAATCCCATAAAATCATTAAAAACATTAGAGCCATACGAAAACAAACAAAAACCATAAGCACNNTGAGTGCACAATCTATGGCTTCGGAAAAAATTAAGACGGCTGCTAAAAACCTTAACACAAAACTAACCGCCGTAGAGGATATGATCATTCAAAACAAGGCCGAAAGTTCTCAGGATGCCATTAATTATCCCAGAGTNTTNACCAATCATATTGGGCGTTTGTATGGGGTAGTGGCCAATGCACAAAACAAACCAACNGCTGGNGTTTTNGAACGATATGCCGATTTAAAACTGGAATATCGAGACATCACCAAGGCTTATGATGAAATTTTAAACNAAGCNCTTCCNGNNTTTAATAAAGTTCTGGAACAAGAGAAGGTGAAACGGTTGATAATTCCTTTCGATGTAAAACGATAAGGGTATCGAAGTCTTCAAAATTAGATTCTTTAATGTATTTTTGTTCTGGCCTGTAGCTCCTGCAAGTCCGTCTAGGCAGACTTGTAGGTATTTCGTATTAACGTCATAATCGNCTTTTTAAAAATGAAAAAACGCATCGTGATCTTTGCCTCCGGNAGNGGNAGCAACGCTCAAAACATTATAGAGTATTTTCAGCAAACAGAACTTGCAGAGGTTGTTCTTGTGCTTAGCAATAATACAAAGGCNGGCGTAATAAACAGATGCAATACCTTAAAAGTAAATTGTGCTTGTTTTAACAAAACCGAATTATTNGATTCCGAAGGGGTTTTAAAAACCCTAAAAATAGNACAANCAGACTTAATTGTTTTAGCCGGCTTTCTATTAAAATTTCCGGATCGTATTTTGTCTGAATTCCCCAACAGAGTCATCAANATTCATCCGGCATTATTGCCAAAATACGGCGGAAAAGGCATGTATGGTATGCGTGTTCACGAAGCTGTTGTTAAAAACAAAGAAGCAGAAACCGGTATTAGTATTCATTATGTTAATGAACATTATGATGAAGGCGCTATTATTTTCCAAGAAAAAGTGTCGGTTTCAGAAGGTGATACCCCAAATATGGTGGCCGAAAAAATTCACCTATTAGAACAAAAACATTTTCCAAAAGTCATTGAAACCCTCTTAAAGAATCAATAATGGCAAAAAAGGAAAAATTTTATGTGGTTTGGGAAGGTCATAAACCGGGCATTTATAAAACCTGGACGGCCTGCAAACTTGCCATTAGTGGTTATGCCAATGCGAAGTATAAATCGTTTTTAACCTTTGCCGAAGCTAAAAAAGCCTTTAATGGTGTTTATGAAGATTACAAAGGCACNAGTCCGAAAAAAAAGAAATTANCGCCAGAACAACTCGAAAAAATTGGACATCCCAATTTATATTCCATTTCGGTTGATGCAGCCTCAAGCGGCAATCCCGGTGTCATGGAATATCGAGGCGTGGACACTCAAACCCATAAAGAACTTTTTAGACAAGGCCCTTTTATGCAAGGCACCAACAATATAGGCGAATTTTTAGCGCTGGTTCACGGCNTNGCNTATTTAAAAAANAATGGCTCAGACCGTATTATTTATTCCGATTCCAGGATTGCCATAGGTTGGGTNAAAAAGAAAGTTTGNAAAACCAAACTTAAAAAAGCACCCGCAAATGCCGATGTTTTTAATTTAATACTTCGTGCAGAACAATGGCTAAAAAACAATGCCTATCCCACCACCATAGTCAAATGGGAAACCAAGGCTTGGGGAGAGATTCCTGCAGATTTTGGGAGGAAATAAGCCTTAATAATGACCGAAATTATAAATATAATATTTTTATCCATATTCATTTGACCAAATATCGGAGTATTCACCTCTAACTCTTTTTAAAGAGCATTAGACACTTTCAACCTGCAACTAAAGAACCTCCATACTTTAGCCTCTCCCGTTACAAGCAATATTTTACTTTCCCTGTTTTCTTTTTTCTCTCAAATAAGGAATTCTCGAGTATAATTTAATTCCCGTTATAATTGCCCATAACGAATTCGTTATGGCTTTTAATGATAAAATGCAAAATGAGTATTTACTGCACCTGTTGTTACATTATACCCAAAGCCAATATTTGAATTAGTAAAATTTTGATGATAGTAATTAGTTGCAGTTTTTCCTAATTCAACATCTTTTGATGCATCAATTGTGATCGTTGTGCTAGAAGACCTTGTTACAGAACTGCTAAAATCAGCTCCAGATTCAAAGACTCCACCAGGAATAGTAAGCTTTGCTGAAACTTTAGTAGTATTAGTTATAGAAATTGAATTTGTTTGGCTAACTCCAACTGTTATGTCATCATGTTCATAAATAGCGAGAGCAATTGCGTCACCGTATTTGTTTCCATCCCAAGTTCCATAAGCTGCTAAAGGTAAATATCTAGCCTGAGAATATATTCCTTCTTCAGAAAAATTAACGGGTATATCATAATAGATTGGAAAGGCTTTTAAATAATATCCATTACCTATAAAATAAACATCAGATAGTTCTGATTGTAAAGGATATCCGCTATGAGCTTGCAATTCAAAAAAGTCAAAAAATCTACCGAAGAAAACAAATTTCCAATCAGATGGTGGACAAAATTCATTTTGCGATAAATCACCACACATTGAAGCAACTGAAAACTGATAATGAAGCGATATAACATCTTCACCACCCGGTTGATTATTAATACCTATAAATGTTGCTAGATTTGCAAGTTTAAACCCCTCGATTACATTTTTTTCATTCCTACAATCTCTCTCATAAACTATTTCACAACTTTGAGGGTTATTATTTGCTCCATCAATATCAATAGTGCATAACCTACCGTTTATCAAATCTTCATTAAGAGCTATTTTATCTACAAAATCATAGATTTCATTTGAATGAACGGTATATACAGTTTTATCAAATTCTAAACAGGCTAATAGGAAAGGGAAGTTATCTTCATAAAAGTCATTGTCCCAAAATGTAGTACTAGTGTTTTTTTCAACAGGAATTAACCTTTCACTTTCTTCAATTTGAATTGGCAAATAATTTGATACTACATTTGAAGTAATCCCGGTATTTCTTGCCATACTCATTTGACCATTTCTAAAATAGACTCCTCGTTCTCTGTATTTTGTTATACAAGGATAAACCGCAAATTCTAAATCTAAATTTTCATTATCTAAGACTACCTCTGCCCACTCTGATATTTTTAATACTAAATTTGGTAGAATTGTATTAATACTTGAGATGAGATTTTTTTTGTTTTCATCATCATTATAAAATTCTAATAATAGGTTCTCTAACGATTTTCCATCACCAAATACTATGTCTTTTTCTTTAATATAAAGTAATTCTTTTGTCTTATTTTCTGTGGTTATTAATTTTGAAAATAATTTATCGTTGAAAGTATTACTATTCACCAAGTAACTACTTACTGCCTCTCCAACAATGACTTTTATTTTATCTTCATCGGATAGAGAGTTGTATACAAAGTTGAGATTGTCTATAGCGACCTCATTTGTATTAAGTTCAGTTGTAGTATTTTCAAAATCATCTTTTAAACATGAAATAAAAATCATCATAGCAATTAAGCTAATTCCAAATAAAATTTTAAACGTTTTCATCTTAATTAAATTTTAAGAT
>JAESQB010000059.1 GCA_016765375.1 Flavobacteriaceae bacterium
ACTTTAGGTCTTGAAAAGGTTGATAATTATATGAGCTATTTGTTTAAAAGAAATACCTTTACCTACGATCAAAGAGAGCGTATGATGCATGTTCTTCACCATGGCTTATGGATAAATGAGTTAAAGAGTTCAGTAAAGTAATCTTTCCAGAATCACATCCACATCAATCAATAAGATGCTAAATACCCCTGCTACAATTATAAANTTTAANATATTGTGGAGNATNACATAATGGAGTTTGCGCTTAGATTGCCATAANATAAACAGGAAGAGNCCTAATAAACCAANTGTTGCGTAAAAATAGANGTACATATANCCTATNGTAAANTAGTTGANCAATAAAAANATGANNCCTGTTGAAANAATNACTAAGCANGGTAAGNACCTTTTTAGAACTTCGTTCGCCATAAACCACGGGAATGGTATGGTAGTTTTGTAAAAGGTCGCCTTTTANATTNTCCAGATCTTTTACCAATTCGCGCATTGANATTATTAAAAACAAGATACTGGCATGNACAAAAATAACCTCGTCGAAGTTCTTATAATACACAAAGACTACAAAAAATGGAGTCACGGCTAATATTGAAGCGGTTAAATTACCAATAAAGGGATAGCGTTTGAGCTTGTGGGAATACAACCAGATAAAAAAGATATAGGTTGAAAAGAACAAAACCACTCTAAACGAGACATAACTTCCTACAATAACCGACAAGAAATTAAGAATAAAATAAACCGATAATCGGGTGTTTTGACTCACCAAACTGTCTAAATAGCTTTTGTTTGGTCTGTTGATGAGGTCTTTTTCGCGATCGTAAAAATTGTTGATTATATAACCTGCTGCAATGGCTAGTGCTGAGGCCATGACCAAGCCAAATAACTTAGGGTCTAATATAAGNTCTTTTAAGGGTTTGTTAGGTGCTAAAATATAAATTGAGGTGACGTATTGGGCGAAAATTATAATAACAATATTATAGCCTCTAATAACAGAAAAGAAACTAAATATTTTTAAGAGAAGCTTTTTGTTCTTGTAAGATAAAAAAGCCATTAAAAATTGTTTAAAAATTATAAACCAACTCCAGTTTGTAGTCTTGAAGAGCCTTTTTTGCGATGTCAAAATCTTGGGTAAATCCTAAAATATAACCACCTCCACCTGAACCACAGAGTTTTAGATAATAGGCGTTGGTTTCGAGGCCTTTTTTCCAAAGGTTGTGAAACTGTGTAGGAATCATGGGTTTAAAGTTGTCTAAAACTACCTTTGAGAGCTGCTTAATATTAGTNAATAAAGAAGTGACGTCTCCTTTAAGAAAATCTTCAACACAGGCATCNGTATGTTTTACAAATTGTGTTTTTAACATTTGTCTAAAACCTTCTGCCTTCATGTTTTTCATGAATATGTTCACCATAGGAGCCGTTTCGCCTACAATGCCACTGTCTAATAAAAATACAGCACCCTTGCCATTACTGGTTTGAGAGGGAATTCCGGCGGGCTCTATTGAGTTTTGAGAATTTATTAAAATGGGGAGACTCAAATAGCTGTTTAATGGATCTAAACCCGATGATTTGCCGTGAAAAAAAGATTCCATGGCNCTAAATATTGCTTTTAGTTTTAGTAGTTTTTCCCTGGTNAGGTTTTCTAAAACGGTNATTTTANATAAGGCGTATTTGTCATATATAGCNGCNACTAAAGCACCACTACTTCCAACCCCATAACCTTGAGGTATGCTCGAGTCAAAATAAAGNCCNTTTTCTATATCGGCATTTAAACTCTTTAAGTCNAGGTTTAATAAATCGGGTTCTTGAGCCTGTAAATTGATNAAATAAGAAGAAAAACTTTTTAGGTTTTTATTTGAATTTTGAGTGTCAGAATTGACAGANCCATTAATTTTTAAAGCGCCTTTATAANAATTGTANGGAATTGAGAGTCCTTTNGAATCTTTTATGATGCCATACTCTCCAAAGAGTAATATTTTCGAATAAAATAAAGGTCCTTTCATTTGTTGATTAGTTGGGGATAGATTTTGCGCCAAAACCAATACAGTCACAAATATAGTGACTGTTATGACAAAAAGCAATCAATTCATTATCAATAAATTTGAGCACGTCTTCTTTTTCTTTTTCAGGGTATAATACATGAACATTGGCTCCGGCATCTAAAGTAAAACAAANNTGACTTCCNGTTTCTTTCCTATAGGCCCAAATGGCATTTATAATTTNTAANGTATTNGGNTGCATTAAAATANAATAAGGNCTTGAGGTCANCATCATNGCATGAAGGCTTAANGCTTCACTTTCAACCAATTGTATAAACTCATTTNTNTTNCCNGTTTCAAAAATAGCCTTAAGTGCTGTGATGTTATTTTTNGCTTGTNTAAANCNTGAAGAGGCAAAGGGATGGCCNTGCATGAGNTNATGCCCAAGGGTACTGCTTACNTGNTTTTTGCCTTCATCTACCAAGAGTATAGTGTCTTGATAATTATTAAATACAGGATGTATTTTAAAAGGAACTTTAATACCAAAATCATCATGACTTCCCTTTATGTCCTTATGTTCTCCCCAAACTACCAAGGGGCCTTCTATGCTTCTACAGGCGCTTCCCGAGCCCAAACGCGCCAAAAACGATGCCTTTTGCTTAAAAAAAGCATCTGTGATATTAGGGTTTAGCAGTTTCTCTATACTCATTAAACACAAAGCCAAGGCACTCATGCCGCTTGCCGAAGAGGCTATGCCACTACTGTGAGGAAAGGTGTTTTCTGTGTTGATGATAAAACTGTAATGTTTTAAAAAGGGTAAATAAGGCAATGTTCTCGAGAAAAACGCTTCGATTTTGGGTTTAAAATCTTCAGATTGACGACCCTCAAGAAAAACATCAAACTTAAATTCGGAGTTCGGTTTTTCTAATTTTTTAAAAACTAAGTTGGTTTTTGTATGGCACTTGTTAAGGGTAAAACTTATTGAGGGGTTATGCGGTAATTGCTCCCCGTGTTTGCCCCAATATTTTACAAGAGCAATATTACTTGGTGCTTGCCAAGATACTTCTCCCTCATTCACTTTGCTTGTATAAGGTTCGGGAATAAAATGGTTTCCGATCATTCTAAAAACATAAATTTTAGCAAATATAGATATCTTAAACCACTTTATTTCTAAAATTACGCATTAACAAAAGAAGCAATTTTCTGTCCGTCCGACCTGTCTGCCGACCTACCTAGCCGTCAGGCAGGCAAGGCAAGGCAGGCAGGATTTGTATTATGCTAGAAGTAAAGTGGTAGTTTATGACCCATAAATAACAATTGTGAATTACCTCATGTTTTTAAACTAAAAAAATTTCTTCTTTAAAATTAAACTCATATCGAAAACATTAGTAAAAGAATGATATTCATTGTTTTGTGTTTATAAACCCATCAAGCACCTTCCCTTTTGTCGATAAAATATACAGTTAATCTTCTCTACAGTTTTTGACTGCTTAAAATAAATTTTCTCAAATAGTAATTAATATTTTTATTAATTAGTCTAAGATGAGATCATGATAAAA
>JAESQB010000060.1 GCA_016765375.1 Flavobacteriaceae bacterium
CAGAACAATAAAAGCGTCATCCGGAATAAAATTAACAGGTTCCTCGTTTGTGTGATTATTGAGAGAACAACCCAATAGGCTAAGGATTAAAAAAAATAAAAACAGTGTTCTCATGGCAGTTTACTCTTGTAGAGGTTTTACAAAAATAGGATTAATATTACATGAAAGGCATTGTTGAATAAAGTTTATTTACGGGTTTTTAACAAAAGAGATTCCCTGTAAATTATAGGTTGTAAATGAATTCATTTATCAAAGAGTCAAAAGGCAATAGGCAAAAGTAAAATGGTTAGAAGTAAACTCTAGTAGCTAATGACTAGTGGCTAATTTAAACACCCAACACCCAAATTCCAAATTTCAAAAAACATAACCCTACTAACAACCAACTACCAACAATCAACTACCAACTCATAATTCACCATTCATAATTCATAATTGTTCAGGGAGTAATCTAAAACTTTTTCTATGGTATTTACAAGGGCCGTATTTTTTTATGGCTTCACGATGTTCGATGGTGGGATAGCCTTTGTTTTGTTTCCAATTATATACCGGAAATTCTTCGTGAATTTTTTCCATATAAGCATCTCTATAGGTTNTTGCTAATACCGAAGCGGCTGCGATATTCATGTATTTTCCATCACCTTTTATTACNCATTCATGCGGAATGGCTTTATATGGTTTAAACCTATTGCCATCTACGATGATNTGCTCAGGNTTTATAGCCATTTTNNCTATNGCCTGATGCATGGCTAAAATTGAAGCGTTTAGAATATTGAGGCTGTCAATGTCATCCATAAACACATGAGCCACGCCATAGGTCAAAGCTTGCGTTTCAATTAGAGGTTTTAAGAGCAAACGCTTTGTTTTATTGAGCTGTTTGGAATCGTTGAGCATGCTGTTTTTAAAATCGTCTGGAAGGATAACTCCGGCTGCGGTCACAGGTCCTGCCAGACAACCCCTGCCAGCTTCGTCGGTACCACATTCTAAAAGCGCGATATTTAATTTTAATTTCAGCATTTGCTTTTCACGACGAATCTACTTTCGGATTTAAAGTTTAAAAATAAGTATTTTAGTTTCAAAAGTATAACTTTGTCTCATTAATTAATGAGACAATTATATTATAGCGTGCAAAAAGGAATTTTCGTATTGATTTTTTTATTGGGAACCTGTTTTGGGTTTTCACAAGAGGGAGAAAAAAAGCTTCCCGTACAACAATCAAAAGAGCAAAACTTATTTGAAAAGAAAAAAAGAAAAGCCCTTGGTCTAAACTCGAGTGAAGATCCTGATATCTCAATGTATAAGATCATCACCTTTAAGCGGGACACCACTTTTGTAGACACCACCCTTAGTATAGTAAAAGACTATAAATTTAATTATTTGCGAAAGGACGATTTTGAATTATTACCCTTTGCAAACATTGGGCAAAGCTATAACAGCCTGGCCTATAACTTTAGTGACACCCCATTAAAACCAGGTTTTGCAGCACAGGCTCGCCGTTTTAATTATATGAAGCGGGACGATATAAAGTACTATTATATGCCCACCCCGTTTACTGAGTTGTATTATAAAACCGTTTTTGAACAGGGGCAAAATGTAGACGCTTTCTTTACACTTAATACCTCAAAGCAGTTTAATTTTTCGTTGGCGTTTAAGGGTTTAAGATCGTTAGGGAGGTATCAACACAGTCTTGCTAGTACCGGAAATTTTAGATTTACATTTAATTATCACGATAAAAATAATAAGTATTCTGCCCGAGGCCATATTGTATTTCAGGATTTGCTCAATGAAGAAAACGGAGGCATACGACCCGATTTAATTTCAAGTTTCGAAAGCGGAGATCCCGATTTTAAAGATCGCGCCCGTATAGATGTTAATTTTGAAGACGCCGAAAATACTTTGGAAGGGAAACGCTTTTTTCTAGATCATGATTATACCCTTATAAACAGAAAAGATTCTATTTCTTATACCCAACTAAAGGTGGGTAATATCATTAATTTTGAAGAAAAGTTTTACCTCTTTAAACAGGATGAGGCCTTTGCTGGTTTTGGACCAGCTTTTCAAAATTCCACTTTGCTAGATCGCGTAACCATAGAAGATTTTGAGACTAAAGTCTATGTCGATTTTAAAAACAATATCATAGGAGAGTTGAGAGTCTTTGCCGGGTTTACAGATTTTAATTACGGCTACGACCGTACGTTAAGCTTAAACGGTATTGATATTCCCAATAGAATTAAAGGCGATCTTATTCAGGCAGGTGCCGAATATAGAAAAGAATACAGAGGTTTTATGCTACACGGAGAAGCCGCATTTAATGTTACAGGCGATTTTGACGGCCATTATATAAGCGTTGATGCTTCGTATAAAATAAATGATAACAACGCCGTTAAAGCAACTGCCATCATAAATTCGGCGCCAGCCAATTACAACTTCTTATTATACCAGAGCGATTATATAAATTACAATTGGAGCAACGATTTTGATAATGTGGAGAAGCAAGAATTAAAATTGGAAGTTAAATCAAAACTCATAGGTGATATTACGGCCACCTATACCGGGATAGACAATTTTGCCTATTTTGCTCAAACAGAAAGCGACACCCTTACCAAGCCCTATCAATTTAACGATCGGGTGGATTATATAAAGGTGAAATGGGAAAAAGAATTTCGTTTCGGAAAATTTGTCCTGCAAAACACGGTCATGTTTCAGGAGGTTTTAAATGGAGATGAAACTCTTAAAGTGCCCGANTTAATAACCAGAAATACCTTATATTTTCAAGATCATTTTTTTAAACGCGCCTTGTTTCTGCAAGCGGGGATTAATATAAAGTATTTTAGTGAATATTATTTAAATGGCTATGACCCCGTTTTAGCAGAATTTTTTGTTCAGGAAAAACAAAAAATAGGCGCCTTTCCGCTAGTTGATCTCTTTTTTAATGCCAAAATAAAGCAAACCCGTATTTTCTTAAAGNTGGAGCATATTAACGCTCTTTTTGAAACTANGGCCGANTANTACAGCGCCCCAGGNTATCCNTACCGNGACTTTGGTGTCAGGTTNGGTNTGGTGTGGAATTTCTTCTTGTAAAAGAGTATTAACAAAATGCTTATTAATCTCTAAGCAGGTTTCTTGAAATTACAATTTTTTGTATCTCGGAGGTGCCTTCATAAATTTGGGTGATCTTGGCGTCGCGCATCATACGTTCAACGTGGTATTCTTTTACGTAACCGTTACCGCCGTGAATTTGCACGGCTTCTATGGTGGTGTC
>JAESQB010000061.1 GCA_016765375.1 Flavobacteriaceae bacterium
AAAGATGTCATTGAGAGGTGGCTTCGATCTCGTGGACATATCCATTAGTACAGGAGTAAGTAAAAAATAATAGTGGAATTAGTGATAAATAGATATGAAAACAAACAAATTTGAATTAGACAACATCATAGCAATAACTGAGCTTAACTCAGAGTTGGAAGTGGAGCAAGCATCATCTTTAATCGCAAAGTTTAAATGGATGCAGAAGGAAGATGAGACTCTTAAGTCTTTGCGTAAGCATCTGGTCTCACTTATCGAGAAATATGAGGATGAACACTGGTCTGATGTGGATGAAATCACTGATGAACAAGTGGAAAAATCTGATAGAGCGGAATGGTTCGTTGAGCAGCACAATCTCTTTACCCAAAGACGTAAAGAGATTATCAGAGCTTCTCTAAAGGAAAGAAACCTAAAACAGAAGGACTTGGCACACATTCTAGGTAGATCAGTGAGCTATCTATCAGAACAGCTGAACGGTGTAAGACAGTTTTCCAATAACGATATAAAGATCTTAAGAAGATCCTTTAAGATTCCCTTAAAAGAACTTTTTGACTTGTATATGGAGGAAGATGTGAGAAATAGAGTCAAGGAAGTAATAAAGGAGTATCCTGATGCAAATCTTGAATTGAATAAAGAAGACTTAGTTTACGCAGAAAATGTCATTTAAAGACAACGAGAAAAGAACAAAAACTACTCTAAAACACCTCAACATTAGGTTTTCCCTCATAAGAGAAATAACTCAAGTCCTTAGGNTCAAAACTNTCNTTATCTTCATGATAGCAATTACANNNATCAATAGGNTTGGCGTATAAGTGTAAGCTCATCGATCTGCCTTCNGCCATATTGTGNATGCTATGAAAACCCATACGGTCATGCATATAAGACCNTGNATAATCTTCAGTATTCATTTTTAGACTTTGNGTTTTAATCAAATTGCCTTCATCATTTANTTTATANCGCTGTTCTTTCAATTCACCNTCTACCAGATACANCCAACAGTCTTCCCCNCTATGACANTGNACTTTACTACANGNTCCTTTATCCCAACAGATTAAAATAAGCTCATAATCTGGGGTTCTAACNATGCAATTTCNGGTATAACTATNNGCTTNCCAAAAGGCATAAGAACTTAGNTCATCAGGATTTAAAGCCAGTTTTGAAACAATTTTTTTGTAATCATTCTCCGAGNCTAACGACAATTCATTAAGTAATTGNTNTAAAGNNCTAATACTTTCCAAATTCAAATTATTTATAAAAGTATAAGCAATATCTCTTAAAAATTAGAGATAACCAAAAATAAGATTATAAATTTGNCATCTTGCAAACCATNTAATTTCCTATGCAAAACGATTTAAANTTATTTAATTCTTTAGTAGAAACNCTGCTAGAGGCCGAAAAAAGAATTCCCGTGGCAGAGCCTATTCCTGCTACCGAACTTTTAGACACACTAGATATTGAACTTCAAGATGAACCGGCTTTAGAGAAAGCCTTTGTCGAAAACTTAAAGCAAGTAGTTTTAGCCACCCCAAGAACCGCTACCAATTTGTTTTTTAANCAACTTTTTGGCGGTAGAAACAGTAAAGCAACCTTAGGCGATCTTCTAGCGGTGATACTAAACAACAGCATGTACACCTATAAGGTTGCAGGCGTACAGGTAGGCATAGANAAAGAAATTATAAAAACGGTTTGTCAACGTATTGGTTATCCCCAAGAAAGCGGAGGCACTTTTGCNCCAGGCGGCTCTTTGGCTAATTTTACAGCCATGCTCATGGCAAGAGACCGCGTGAATTTAGACATTCGTCATCAAGGTGTTTCTCAAAAAATGTGCGCTTATACTTCAGAAGAATCNCATTANTCCATTAAAAAAAAATGCCGCGTTTTCAGGCATAGGTANAGAACAAGTACGTGACATTGCCGTGAACTCAAAAGGNGAACTTATTGCTGAAGCCTTAAAAACGGCCATAGAAGCCGATATTNNNAAAGGTAATATTCCCTTTTTTGTAAATGCNACNGCAGGCACTACCGTTCTTGGCGCTTTTGANCCTATTGAAGAAATAAGTGCTATCTGTAAAACATATGGCTTGTGGCTACATGTTGACGGCGCTTATAGTGGCGGGGTGATCTTTAGCGAGAAATACAAGCACCTTGTTAAGGGGCTTGAGCATACAGATTCCTTTAGCTTTAATGCTCATAAAATGATGAACACACCTTTAAGCTCTTCGCTTTTAATGTGCCGAGATAAAAAACACCTTTATAATTCACTATCTAACGAGGCCAATTATCTGTATCAAACCAATAACGACGATTATAATTTAGGCAAAACCTCACTACAATGCGGCCGTCGTAACGACGCCCTGAAATTTTGGACCCTATGGAAAGCAGTAGGCTCCAAAGGCTTAGAAAGCATCGTAGATCAACAGTTTACCCTTGCCGATTTCGCTAGAGACTATATAAAAAACCATCCCGCCTACACTCTTTATAGCTTTGACAACAGCATCTCGGTTTGTTTTAATTACAAAGGTATTTCTGCCAAAACCCTGTGTGCATTGCTTTATGAAAAAGCTGAAATAATGGTTGGTTACGGACATTTTAAAGAACACATCTTTATCAGGTTAATAACCATTAATGCCGGAAATGAGACTAAAGACCTCTTGAATTTCTTTAAGACCCTGGAGAATTTTGTAGAAACACATTGGCATTTACTCGAAGAAGACAAAGCTAGCTGATTTTTTAAGGGCATCTCTAAAATGTTTTTTGTAATTTTATTTTACAAAATCACANAAAACAAATGAAGTTTAAACTCATAAAATATTCGGAAAGGAAAAGTCTCNAATACAGGGGTNCTGTATGTTTAAACTGTAGNTGNAAATTNCATGAAAGTGATAGGTATTGCCCCAATTGTAGCCAGATAAATACTACCAAGAAACTATCTATTCTCGATTTTTTTAAAGAATTNTTAGAGAGTGTTTTTACTTTCGATTCTAGATTGCGGCATACCGTAAAAGATTTGCTTTTTAAGCCGGGAAAAATCACCAAAGAATACGTTAATGGGAAACGCATAAAATACGCCAACCCCTTTAGGTTNTACCTAAGTGTTTCTATAATATTCTTTATCCTAATGAGTTTTTTAAATCTAATAAAACTCTTTGCCCCCGATACTACAACCCCACCAACGGCTAACAAGCTAAAAATAGAAGAAAAGAANCATTCAACCCCAATTATACTTGAAACTTTTAAGGACAGTCTTACTTCAGAAAAATTTATAGAAAATTTAAACCCTGAAGAACAGCAAGCATTAAAAGAAGTCAATCTTACTTTTCAAGGCAGTTATATTTCAGAAGAAAACCTAGACACCTTGTCTTGGTCTAATGCTTTAGTAAGAAGGGGNAGTTTATATTATAATTTTTACACCAAAAGAAAAATAAGAGATAGCAACAAAGCTTTAGACAGTTTAAATCACAAAAAAAACAAATTCAANAAATGGCTGTATGATAAAAACAAAGATATAGAACGTGTACAGGATAACCCAAAGGCCTTTCTCAATTATTTACTATCCAAGATTCCATTTTNTTTGTTTTTCTTTGCGCCCTTTTTTGCATTTTTCTTCTGGCTTATTTACAGTAAGNAAAAATACAGTTATATGGAACATTTGATTTTTATTTTTCACGTGTTTAGCTTTATGTTTTTAATTTTTAGCATTGCNCTTATTCCCGATTTTTTTCTTGGNAACAATATNNTATTCGCAATATTTTTTNCATTGCTATGCCCCTTTTATTTTTATAAGGCANTCCGGAATTTTTATAAACAAAATCGTTTGGTAAGCATTATAAAATTTTTATTTTTAAACCTTGCTTTTTTTATAACTGTTAGTATAACGGCACTCTTATTTTTTAGTATCACGGCAGTGGCCTATTAATCTATTAACCTCGTTGAGTATTTATNATGATACAGCAAACAACAAAAGGAATTAAAATTTCGGTAGACACCAATTTTGAAGGGGTTTTATATAAAAACCACAGAAAATATTTTGCTTTTAAATATGAGATNTGTATCGAAAATCAAAGTGAAGATAAAGTGCAACTGCTCTCGAGACATTGGTACATTAGCGATGCTTTAAACTACCCCGAAACAGTTGATGGAGAAGGTGTTATTGGANAAAAACCGGTTATTTATACCGGCCGAAAGCACAAATATTCTTCAGGATGTTTTTTATTTTCTCCCTTTGGAGNGATGAANGGTTATTATAACATGGTAAATCTTAACAACGGCAAGCGTTTTAGGGTGACAATCCCCTCCTTTAAGCTAAATGCAACTTTTCTCTTAAATTAAATGCTTCAAATTGAGGCGCAATCATATCAAACCTAATGAGTTTTCCTTCTTGCTCAATAGTACAAAACAAACAATTTGAGTCGTAATTAAAACAATAGGGTTTTTGANNATCAAAAAAAGCATTGGCCTTAAAAACGCCATCAAAATCTATGTCGTGGTTTTCATTAAAACGCTTTATTCTAAATCTGTTTTCAAATAAATTCTCATCTATTAATTCAAACCAGGCATTGCTTCCTATTCCGCTAAGCTCTTGTGCATTTTCAGGAAGTTTNTTATTAAGCGCTAACNGTGNTTTATTTGTTTCAAGATTTTTATCAAAGTAATTGGTTAAATTTTCCTCTAAGGCACTACCTTTATATGCTTTTATTCTGCCTTTTTCTATCAAAAAAACACCGGCTTTATTAGATGCTTTTTCAACGTTTCCNACTGTACTGGGTGAAAACCTTTTGTTTTTTTTAAGGGCCTTAATTATTTTTCTATCTCGGGTAGCTGCTAAAATAGTATCGGTAACAAAACGCGAACAATTTGTGCCATCTTTTACAAAAGCACCATAAGGCATACTGCCTCTATTTTGCAACTGCATGATAAANTGTATGGCTTTATTATAAGAAATGACATCACATACAGACGCTATTAAACGTCCTCTACCGTGAGTGCGTNCTGGATTAGATGCTAACCAAATTAATAATTNTTTTAAATTGCTTATNTCTCCTTTTTTATTAAANTTAGCTGTAAAAGGGAGCTCTAATTCTGAATCGGTATTAGCGCCGCGTACTCTACCTGATCCCAAAGGGGTTACATAGCGACCAAAATCAAAATAAAGCGCCTTTCCGCTGCTATTATCTATAAGTACTAAGGCCGCATGGCCTGCTTTTATATATTCTGAAGTACCCAANCCNACCCAAGGTAAAACCTTGCATAAAAATTCATCAGTGGTTTTAACAAAGGTATCCGGATAGGCCAGTATAACCAATTTAGCATTGTACATTAAAAAAAGACTCTTGAGATAGTATTNCTTTTAAAATCTTCATATTGCATCACATTTTTATATGTGAATGTAGCNAAACTAGTAATACTTTTGGTCTTTACAAAGGCTCTGTCTATAATCATATTGTTAAAACTATTGCCTTCTCCGGCTGTATGATGGAAATGCAGAATAGCCTCTTGATCTAATTCTTCTTCTTTTGAGAATTTATTAAACCAAATCCTGCGTTTCTCTTGAGTTTCTTTATCATATAATAATGCCGATGACCATATATAAGGCTTTATAGGAAGCCATTTTACTTCTTTATTTTTTCCATCCCATACCAATTCAATCAATTTTAAATCGTCTTCCCAATCAATTAATACGAGTTTAAAAGGCTCTACACCNATAAGGTTCATATTGCAAATAGCGTTCATCATCTCTTCGACAATCAATAACTGTTCTACCACATGACCTCTTCTCAATTCAGATTTATTTTTATCAAAAGAAAAATTACCATTTAACAAACATACCAAACGCTTGTACTCACTCACACCAATCCATATACCATCCTGCTTTTCGTCTTTTGGAAAAACGACCTGCACACCATTTATAAGATGTTTTTTTGGCACTTGGGTGTTTTGTAAAGAGGCCTCATCGCGATTTGAAGTTAGAATAAATTTATTTTCTTCTCGGGGAATAAACGTTNCTGTACACATAAAATTTACATTTATTTATAAGTTCAATAGCGTAACATGAAGGTTAACATAAAGTTATGTACACATAAGCAAATAAGTCATTTAAAAACACAAAATNCTTACATTATTNTTAAAATATTATAAAATTTAACGTAATATTTATCATTTTATTGTCGTTATTTATTTAAAACAGCAATAAACTTAATTTAAAAACAAAAAAACGTAAAAGGCTTCTATTTATTACAAGAAACAGCCTTTATACAGGACTATAAAATTTGTACATTTGACATTTAGTTTTCATTTATAAATACAACAGATAAAATACCATGGGAAAAGGATTTTTTAAAGTACCTATCGCGGTTAATGAACCGATAAAAAGTTATGCCCCGGGCTCACCAGAAAGAGCCGAAGTTCAAGAAACGTATACCGCCTTATACAATACTCCAATAGAGGTGCCTTTATACATTAATGGAAAAGACATTAAAACCACAAAACAGGCCAATATGTCACCTCCTCATGAGCATAAGCATAGTCTGGGAAGCTATCATCTTGCCGAGAAAAAGCATATAGATTTGGCCATAAAAACAGCTTTAGAAGCTCGCACATTATGGGCCGACACGCCTTGGGCGCAACGCGCAGCCATTTTTTTAAGAGCCGCCGAATTGATTGCAGGGCCATATCGGGCTAAAATAAATGCCGCTACTATGCTAGCACAATCAAAAACCATATTTCAAGCCGAGATTGATGCCGCTTGTGAGCTTATAGATTTTTTAAGGTTTAATGTACAGTACATGACCGAAATTTATAACGAACAACCACAATCCACTTCGGGAGCGTGGAATCGTATAGAAAATAGACCTCTAGAAGGTTTTATTTATGCCATTACTCCTTTTAACTTTACAGCCATTGCCGCCAACCTTCCTTCTTGCGCAGCCCTCATGGGTAATGTTGTGATTTGGAAACCCAGCGACAGCCAGATATTTTCTGCAAAAATTATTTTAGATGTTTTTAAAGAAGCCGGTGTGCCGGATGGAGTGATAAATATGGTCATGGGAGACCCCCTTATGATTACCGATACCATTTTAGCGAGCCCCGATTTTTCTGGAGTTCACTTTACAGGATCTACACACGTGTTTAAAGATATTTGGGCAAAAATTGGTGCCAACATTCACAACTACAAGACCTATCCGAAAATTGTAGGTGAAACAGGAGGTAAAGACTTTATTGTTGCGCATCATACAGCCAATCCCTTACAGGTTGCTACTGCCATCTCCAGAGGTGCATTTGAGTTTCAAGGGCAAAAATGTAGTGCCGCCAGTAGGTGTTATATCTCCAAGAGTATCTGGCCAGATGTTAAGGCTCGAATCATAGAAGATGTTAATTCCTTTAAAATGGGATCGCCCGAAGATATGGGTAACTTTATTACCGCTGTGATTCACGAAGGTTCATTTAACAAATTAACAGGCTATTTAGACCAGGTAAAAAATGATAGCGATGCCGAAATTATTGTAGGTGGTGGTTATGACAAATCGGTTGGGTATTTTATTGACCCTACCGTTATTTTAACAACTAACCCAAAATATACTACCATGTGTACCGAGCTTTTCGGCCCTATAGTCACCATTTATCTATTTGATGACGACCAATGGTTAAACACGCTTAATTTAGTAGATGAGACCTCTGTATACGGCTTAACAGGTGCCGTTTTTAGCGAAGACCGTTATGCCTTAGAAGTAGCCATAAAAGCTCTAGAAAACGCCGCAGGTAACTTTTATATAAACGACAAGCCCTCAGGTGCCGTTGTAGGACAACAGCCTTTTGGAGGTGCCAGAGCATCGGGCACTAACGATAAAGCAGGTAGTAAACTCAACCTCTTGCGCTGGGTATCACCACGTATGATAAAAGAAACTTTTGTTTCTCCGGTAGATTACCGTTATCCTTTTTTAGGCGAATAGAACGCCATTTAAAGTATTTAAAATAAACCTGTCGGGTCGCCAAGACGATCTGACAGGTTTATTTATATCAAATCAATCAATAGCTTCACTTAATACATCACCAGTAGAACCATTGGTAAAAACCATACCTAAAAGGCTGGAAATAGTAGGCGCAATATCAATAATTTTAGCATAGCGGCTAGAGCTGCCTTGGTTTATACCCGCTCCAAAAAATAACAGAGGCACATGGGTATCATAAGTATTAGCACTGCCATGTGTAGACCCAGTTGGGCTATACGAAA
>JAESQB010000062.1 GCA_016765375.1 Flavobacteriaceae bacterium
TAAAAATACAAGTTTGGTGTTGGGAAAAGACACGACATATACCATTTCTCTTATTGATATACTTAATAACGATCTACTTAAGAACCGAAAAGCGTGGCTCAAACAATAAAATATTGCAGAGCCAGTAAAGAAGCGGAGTTAAACGAGATCTTAGCCTTGCAGCGGCTTAATTTGCCCAATGCTATTTCGGCTTCTGAAAGTAAAGAAGAAGGTTTTGTGACGGTGGTTCACGATTTTGATATTCTGCATAAAATGAACGATAAATGCACTCATATTATTGCAAAATCATCTGATAAGGTGATTGGTTTTGCCCTCTGCATGCACCCGAGCTTTAAAGATGATATTACGGTTTTAAAACCCATGTTTGATCAATTGCAAATCTGTTTGTCTACAGAGCAAAAATTTATGGTCATGGGGCAAATATGTATCGCCAAACCCTATCGAAAAAAAGGTATTTTTAAAGGGCTTTACAACTTTATGGCTTCAGAATTAAAAAATGAATGCGATCTCATTGTTACCGCAGTAGCTGCTACCAATACCCGATCGGTAAATGCGCATTATGCCGTGGGCTTTAAACATTTAAAAACCTCTAATACCGACGGGCATCAATGGGATTTGATAGCTTTGGATTTGCTAATTTAAGGCCCAAACTTCAGTTTTAGGATAAAAGGCCTGCCAGGCAAACCAAAATACCACTACCGATGAGATTTGCTCACCTTTTGAATTTAAAACGGTGGGTTGTTTCTTGTCATCATCGTAGTGAAGGCTAATTTTTTCGCCCCCAAGTTGGTCTTCAATTAAACCATTATCGGGGAAATGTTCAATAGGATAGGCTTTTTCTTGATTGTTTATGATAACGCCAATGACCTTGGCTTTATTTTTTAAGTTAATGCTAATATTCCTTGGAACAGAAAACATGGTACGGTCTGAAGCAAAATAGGAGGCATAGGCATCGATATTATAATTGCGTCTAAATCCGGTATCTGTAGAAAGTACTTGGCTGTTGGGGTATTTTTGTTTCCAGGCCTTCCAGGTAATGTGCTGGCTAGGCAACCAGGTAAGTTCTGTGCCAACCGATTTTCCGCTTACAGATGCCATGGCCAACTGTGACCATAAGGACTCGGTTTCGCGGTCAAACATTAAAACATCGCTTTGGTAAAGAAGCCCTGAAACACCAAATGTACGTAGCTTGCCACTAATATTTCGTTCAAAAACCATAGAGGTATTACATAAGGGGCAGTAGGTAACTGCCACGGCATCACCGCCAATCACATCGTTTACAATTTCATGTTGTATGAGAATTCTCGTGGGGTAGGCTCTAGCCACATCACCGCGTACTAATCCTATTACAATGTCATCATCTTTTAGAAAATTCACCTGATTTACCGAAATAAATTTAGGATTGTCTATTGAAGGAATTCCGTCTCGCGGTGGTCCTCCCGCAAATACTTCAAGCGAACTTATGGAAGCATTAGAAAGATCAAAACCATTTTTTGTTTGTGCACTTACTTGAGTAACAATAAGTAAACCCAAAAAGAGTAGCGATGCTTGGAACCATTGGTGTGCTGTAAATGAAAATTTGTTTAAAACAATTGTATGAAGGCTGTTTTTCATTGGAATAAAGTCTTTGAATTTTTGTCGTTTAAAAACATTTATGATTACAAGTCGTGACCTGTTAAAAGCGAATGGGGTTAATTGTTCAACCATTTGTATTTGTTTGAACTTAAACTTTTTAGAATAAAACCGTTAATTTATTAGTATATTTAAAAAATACAATGGTAAATACAGAATAATTTCATAAAAAATATCAAATACAGGAATTTTATGACTGGCAAGATAATAATAGTAAAAAGCCTATAACAATTTTCCAAAAGCAAGAAAAGAAATTAGCTTTTGGAATGGTGCCGTGCTACCGAAAATATGAACTTTTTTATGAACGCTACCGAAGCGCTGTTGACATTATTAAAAAGGAAGGCATCCTTAAAAATGGGATGAAAATTTTAGATATTGGTTGTGGTACTGCCGAGTTTTGCAGACATGTAGGCTATAAAATCGAAGAGCAAACCATAGAGTTTGGTAAGCTGCCTTATGAAGATGAATCCTTTGATATTATAATTAGAAACTAAAGAAACACTTTTGAGTGTATTTTTCAATTTAAGACATAAATTTTTAAATTNGCGTATGACTCAGAGTANGTATTCCAAAGAATTAATTTTATATTCAATTCACAAAATGGATGATAATACGGCTAGAATTGCCAAATGCCTAAACCAATTAAGTGAAGAAGAACTTTGGAAAAGACCAAATCTAGCTTCCAACAGTATGGGGAATTTAATACTTCACCTTTGTGGAAACATTAGTCAATATATTATATCATCTTTAGGTAATAAACCTGATTTGAGAGCGAGAGATGAAGAGTTTTCAGCTATAGGAGGGCCTAATAAAATGGAATTGCTTAATAAATTAAAAACTACAATAGATAAGGCTAATGATGTTATTAAAAACGTAACTGAAAAGGAAATACTCAGAGTGCGATCTGTACAAGGTTTTCAGTACTCTGGCATTGCTATTATTAGTCATGTGGTGGAACACTATTCCTACCANACTGGGCAAATTGCTTTTTGGACAAAACTCTTAAGAGNTGTCGATTTAAAATTCTTTGATGGGGTTGACTTAAATATNAANAATGAGNCTTAAGNCTTAATTTCAGTTATTTAAAATTATGTANTGCNCATCTTTTTNTTTGAAANNAAATAATANACCGAGCCATATGCTATAAAAGCATAACCAAGCAATTCTAATCCTTCTTGGATAATTTGCTTAAAACTAGCTTTGTAATGCTCTCCCAAAACTTCACGCCATAAACTTCCGGTACCAAATGTTCTGCTAAAAACCATAACCATTAATAGCCCTATAAAGAGGTAAACAAAGGTTTTTGTTTGGCTAAACTCAATTAAAGGATTGAGAATGGTTTTTTTGTTTTTATAAGCTAAAATAAGCGCGATAAGGGTAAGCACTAAAGCTGGATATATCCAAAAGCCAGGAGAAATAAGATCAAGAAAATTATTTTGTTCACGGATAAACATGGTGCCAAATAGGCCGGCAATCAATATAAATAAGCCTTTAAAATTTGGTGACTTATAGGCTGAATAAGCAAAAATTACAGCAGATATAAAAATAAAAATTTCTTGTACCCATTCGGTTAAAGAAGCTTCGGTGCTGGTTTCAAACTGCTTAACATCAAATTTTACAATTATGGGGATAAGTAACAGTACCGCTGCCAGGATTATAAATTCTAATAGAATATGAATTACTTTCATTTTTGTGTTTTGGTTTTATTCAACTTCAAATGCAGTTATCCGGTTTTAATTGTTAAGCATTACAGGCATAACCAACATGGTCACTAATTCGCCTTCATCCAAACCATCGACGGGCATAAGAATACCGGCTCTATTAGGCAACGACATTTCTAAACTTACCTGATCACTTACAAGGTTGTTGAGCATTTCGGTTAGGAAACGTGAATTAAACCCAATTTGTATATCGTCACCCTGATAGTCACAGGTTAGACGCTCTTCGGCTTTGTTTGAATAATCGATATCCTCGGCAGAGATATTAAGCTCGGCACCGGCTATCTTTAAACGAATTTGATGGGTGGTTTTGTTAGAAAAAATGGAGACCCTTCGCACCGAGTTTAAAAATAAATTTCGGTCTATTAATAATTTATTAGGGTTTTCTTTTGGGATTACTGCTTCATAGTTAGGGTATTTCCCATCGATTAAGCGGCAAATCAACTCGGTATTTTCAAATTTAAACCTGGCATTGGTTTCGTTGTATTCAATGATCACTTCTTCTTCGCTGCCTGTTAAAATAGACTTCATCAAATTTAAAGGCTTTTTTGGCATTATAAATTCAGCGGTCTCCGAGGCTTTAAGATCTTCTCTAGTGTATTTTACCAGTTTGTGTGCATCTGTGGCGACAAAGGTTAGATTATCTGTTGAAAATTGAAAAAATACACCACTCATTACGGGACGTAAATCGTCATTGCCACTAGCAAAAATAGTTTTGTTTATGGCTGTGGCCAGAATGTCTGCCTCTATAGTTGTGGTGCTGGGTTGCTTAAGTTCAATAGCCTTTGGAAAATCACCACCATCACTATAGGCTAGGGCGTATTTTCCGTGGTTTGAACTTATTTCAACGGTATTATTTTCTTTAATGCTAAAGGTTAGGGGCTGCTCAGGAAACGTTTTTAAGGTATCTAATAGCAAACGTGCTGGAATTGCTGCATTTCCTTTTGAATCACTTTCAACGTCAAGGGTAGCAACTATGGTAGTTTCTAGATCTGATGCCGAAATGGTTAAGGCCTTGCCATCCAATTCAAACAAAAAGTTGTCGAGTATGGGAAGGGTGTTGTTGGTATTTATTATGCCGCCTAAAACCTGAAGTTGTTTTAGTAAATATGAACTGGATACGATAAATTTCATTCGTCTGGGGTTGTTTAATTTTTTTCTAAATAAAACGATTAGGTATAACTACAAATATATTGCAATAAAAACAATTCAAGAAATAAAACTTATTAACAGCTCAGGTTTATGATTTTTTTTAATTAATTGTGTTGTATTTATGATTTTACTATCTATAACAGTCCTGTCAGGTCTTAATTCGTGCTTTAAATAAACCCTTTTTCTTTTGCTTTTAAAATGAGTTCTTTATCATCAACAGTTTTTATATTGAATATATTTTTAAGATGACGTTTTCGTTTCTCAATTCCCGCAATAGAAAGGGGTAAAACAGTGGGGAGGTCTTTCATTCTGGTTCCTAAGGAAAGTTCATATAGTATTTTTCGGTCTATATAATCTAATACAAACTCATTTGAAATTTCTCTTCGTATAATTTTTATAACTGTTTTACTATAATAAGGAGGATCGTCCATTACCGTATTAATGGTTGTCATTAATTCATTTGGAGAAATGTCATTCTTTATTAAAAATCCATCTGGGTTGATACTTTTAAAAATATTTTGAATACGATAATTATCATTAAAAGTGGTTGATACAATAATTTTTGCTTC
>JAESQB010000063.1 GCA_016765375.1 Flavobacteriaceae bacterium
ACCTTGCCCATGGGCTATACCGAAAACAACGAACCTATAGGGATAACCTTAATTGGTAAACCGTTTTCTGAAGCACTGCTCTATGAAATTGGAATAGCGGTTGAAAATGTTTTAAAAGCTCGTGAAGCTCCTAAAGCTTATAATTAAATTAAAAACCTGTCTGCCGACAAGGCAGGCATGATAGGCAGGTGTAAAAGTTAAAAATGAATAAACTTTAAAGACCCAACACCCATAACCCATCATTCATCATCCATAATCAACACCCAAGACCTAAGACCCATAACTCATCACTCATTACTCTTTTTAACGTGCTTTAATACCAAAAAGTTCTGAGGGTTAATACCCAAACCTGTAACTTTCTTACTGATAAACCTTATGGCCATATCGTAAAATAAAGGCACAATAGGGGCTTCGGAAATAACGAGAGAATCCATTTTCCGGTATAAAACTTTTCTCTGTTCTAGGTTAGATATGGATAAAGCCTCTTCGTACCATTGGTCAAATTGCGGATTGCTAAGATGGGTATAGTTAGGACCATTGGGTGCAAAATTCTTACTGTAGTATAATGACAAATAGTTTTCTGCATCGGGATAATCGGCGATCCAACTGGCTCTAAAAGCGTCTAATTTTCCTGTAGATTTCAATTGCCTTAACGTTGAAAGTGGCATCACTTCAATGATCAGGTTGAGACCAACTTTTTCAAGCTCCCGCTGTATGTATTCGCAAATGTCTAAATAATTATTGTCGGTACCTATAGTGATCTCAGGGTTTTCATTTCCGGTTTGCTTTATGTATTGTTCAATAAGAGCTCTTGCCTTTTTGGGCTCGTAATCATACCCTTTAATATAATCAAAGCCAGGCATTCCCATAGGAATAAAACCGTTTACGGCAGGAAATGCCATACCGTTTCGCAAATGGGTGATCATTTTTTGACGGTCAAAACCATAATTTATCGCCTGTCTTAAAAGTTTAGATTGCACTTCAGATCTCGATGATTTCATANAAAAACCTAAATATTCGGTATTGAGAAAGGGCGCAGTAAGAAGCTTTACACGATCAGCATAACGTTCGCGTAAATGACCATTAACAGTTAATAATTCATCTTTATATGAGGTGTCTAAACCAATGATCACATCAATATTGCCCTGTGCAAATTGCATGAATTCACTCTGTTTTTCGGGCAGGAAGGTTATGGCAACGGCATCNANATAAGGCAAGGCATTCCCTTCTTTATCGGTTTCAAAATAAAGCTCGTTNTTTCTTAAAACCAANTTTATATTTTCCTTCCACAGTTTAAATTTAAAAGGGCCNGTNCCTATGGGGTTNGCTCTAAAATCACTGCCATAATAATCTATGGCTTCTTTTGGCACTACAGCGCAGTAGCGCATACTTAACAGTCCTAAAAATGCAGGAAACGCTTTTTTTAGTTTTATATTAAATACCGAATCGTTTAGGGCATAATATTCGGCTACATTTTGCAAAACCCAGCTTCCTGGTGATGCTATAGCTTTGTCTTTTAATCGGTTAAAACTATACACAAAGTCGTGTGCGTTTACCGTTCTGGTACTGTCCGAACCAAAAACCCCACTTTTATGAAAATAAACATCGTCTCTTAGGATAAATGAATAGAGATGGCTGCTGTCGTTTATCGTCCACTTTTTTGCAATTTCTGGCATGACATTTAAGCTTTCATCTAATTGTACCAAACCATTAAAAAGCTGATTAGCAGGCCAGATATTTGCAGAATTTCTTGCAAAGGCAGGGTCTAATGATGTAATGTTTTTNTGTTCATTATACTTAAAAATTACAGGCTCTTGCTTTAAATGCTGTTGTTTTGTGCATGCAAACAAAAACAACAAGATATAACTCATTGATAAATAAAATATTATATGTTTTTTTATGAGCCTTGTAAATTTTATCATGATAAAATTTGTTAATATCTTTGCAGTCTTATTTTATTAAATCCATATGCTTTATGTTGTATGGATTGTTTTAAAAAATAGAATTGTAAATATAATTTTTTACAACAGCTTAAGCAAGCTTTAAAAATAACATAATGGCGCAAAAATCTGTAGCTTTTTATACGCTGGGTTGTAAACTCAATTTTTCAGAAACCTCTACCATTGCCAGATCCTTTACTAGTGAGGGGTTTAATAGGGTTGACTTTTCTGAAAGCGCCGATATTTATGTTATCAATACCTGTTCTGTNACAGAAAATGCCGANAAGCGTTTTAAGACCATNGTNAANCANGCTCAGAAAAAAAACCCNAANGCTTTTATTGCNGCNGTNGGATGTTATGCCCAATTAAAACCTCANGANCTTGCCGATGTTCATGGTGTAGATCTGGTTTTAGGNGCTAGTGAGAAATTTAAGATCACCCATTATTTAAACGATCTGACTAAAAATGATTTTGGTCATGTGCATTCTTGTGAGATCGAAGAAGCCAATTTTTATGTGGGATCNTANTCNATAGGCGACCGNACCCGAGCNTTTTTAAAAGTACAGGACGGTTGTGATTATAAATGTACCTATTGCACCATNCCGCTTGCTCGTGGTATCTCAAGAAGTGATACTCTAAATAATGTTTTAAATAATGCTTCAGAAATTTCAGCTCAAGGCATCAAAGAAATTGTGCTAACCGGGGTGAATATAGGGGATTATGGAAAAGGGGAGTTTGGCGATAAAAAACATGAGCATACTTTTTTCGAATTGGTTAGTGCCTTAGATGAGGTAAAGGGGATTGAGAGGCTGCGTATTTCGTCAATAGAGCCTAATTTATTAAAAAACGAAACCATCGATTTTGTGGCCCAGTCTAAAACTTTTGTGCCGCATTTTCACGTCCCTTTACAGAGTGGAAGTAATGCCTTGCTTAAACTTATGCGCAGACGTTATAACAGAGAGCTGTATGTGGAACGCATTAAACGCATTAAAAAAATCATGCCTCACGCTTGTGTTGGGGTTGATGTTATCGTTGGTTTTCCGGGCGAGACCGAAGCACACTTTTTGGAGACCTATCAATTTTTAGTGGATTTGGATATTTCTTACCTTCATGTATTTACCTATTCAGAGCGCGACAATACCCTTGCGGCNNCTATGGAAGGTGCTGTNCCTAAAAATATTAGACATAAACGCAGTAAAATGCTAAGAGCTTTATCNGTTAAAAAGCGTCGGGCGTTTTANGANTCTCAATTAAATACNAAACGAACGGTACTTTTTGAAGGNGAGAATAANGAAGGTTATATTCACGGNTTTACCGAAAATTATATNAAGGTTAAAACACCATGGAANCCNNCTTTAGTAAATACCNTACATGAAGTAAAACTCAATGAAATTGATGATGACGGCTTGTTGCGGTTTGATTTTCTTAATTAAAAAAAACGGTGTTTTGATGAAAACACAAATAAGCCCAGAGAAATTTTTCAAAGGGCATTTTTTTTAGAGATACGCTTAACAATTACATATTAATTCCAACCGGAAGTAAGGCTTTGTATTCTCTTCTGTTTTTTCTCATAAACATGGCAATCTGTGGACTGGTTGGTACCAAACGAATTTCACGTTTCTTAACTTCGTGAAATACTTTTTTGATAAACACGTCGCTAAATCCACTTTCTTCCATTTCTTTGGGCATGATGAACTTTGTGAGAAAAATTTTGCGCTCTTGCAATGAATATTCAATGCAAGCCATGTTGTCACCAACTTGAAGCTCAAATTGTCTTAAAAACTCATTGTCATTTATAATAACATCTTCAATCATAATAAAATATTTTACTACTGCAGATTAATATTTTTAGGACAATCTATAACCTTTTCAGAGGATTTTTATTAAATTTGAAATGCAAATTTATGTTTTTTTAATGAGATATAAAAATTACATTTGTTAAATTAACTTTCATCCCTATTATATTGTTGCTAATTTACAATTCTTCATACAATCTTAAAAGTGAATAGAATACCTGTCTATTTTATCCCGGGGCTAGCTGCCAATCATTTAATTTTTAGGAACATTAAATTGCCTGAAGATAAATTTAAAACAACCTTTTTAGAATGGTTAATACCTCGTAAAGATGAGTCATTAGTAGCTTATGCAAGGCGTTTTTCTGAAAACATTATTGAAGATGATGCGGTGCTCATCGGGGTTTCTTTTGGAGGCATTATTGCTCAAGAAATTAGTTTGGTTAAGCCTTTGAGAAAACTAATTATCATATCCAGTATTAAAACCAAATACGAACTTCCAACACGACTTAAATTGGTGTGTTCCTTAAAGCTTTATAACTTATTGCCAACGAATATTATATTAAAAACCACCAAGCTTACTAAATTTTCTGTAGGGACTAAATCAGAAAAACGACTCAAGTTGTACGAAAAGTACCTTTCGGTTAGAAATAAAGTGTATTTAAATTGGGCCATTAAGCAAATGGTTTGTTGGAATAGAACCAGCCCTTTACCTCATATTGTTCATATTCACGGCGATAAAGACCTTATATTCCCTATAAAGTATATAAAAAAATGTCAGGTCTTAGAGGGAGGAACCCATATAATGATCCTCAATAAGCATGTATGGTTGAATAAACATCTTCCCGAAGAAATTTTAGCATAATTTTTAAATGCTAATATTTGATTTTTCTTTAATTTTATAAAAATTCCTACCTATGAGTAAAATTACTAAAATAGGTGCTGCTTTGGCACTCATTGCAATAGGCGGTATAATGATTAATGCGGTACAAGATCCACCCACCGATGTGAACTTGAAAGCTAAAATCATTAACGATTATAATATCTATGCCTTGCCGCTTCCTGAACGCTTAACCTTTGCTGATGAGGTAATTTCGCTTAAAGATCCTAATATAAAAGAACGTTTTGACAGAGAGTTATTGGTAAATACCTATTGGCAATCTAATGGCCTTCTGCTTTTTAAGCGGGCCAATAAATACTTTCCTATTATTGAACCTATCTTAAAACGTTATGGTATTCCAGACGATTTTAAATACATAGCCGTTATTGAAAGTGGTTTGCAAAATGTGGTTTCACCTGCTGGGGCTAGAGGATTTTGGCAAATTATGCCTGCAACAGGAAAAGAAAAAGGCTTGGAAGTAAACAAAAATGTAGACGAACGCTACCACCTTGAAATGGCTACCGAGGTGGCTTGTAAGTATTTTTTGGAAGCCAAAAACCGTTTGGGTACCTGGATGTTGGCTGCAGCCTCATACGATACCGGTCAGTCTGGAATGAGCAGACGATTAGAAGAGCAACAGGTTGATTCGTATTTCGATTTGCTTTTAGGCGAGGAAGCCGGGCGCTATTTGTTTAGGGTTTTGGCACTTAAAGAAATTATGACCCAACCTAAAAAATACGGTTTTAATTTCAGAGAAAAAGATTTATATACTTTAA
>JAESQB010000064.1 GCA_016765375.1 Flavobacteriaceae bacterium
ATTAGCAACATAATTGCTAACGAAAAAAACTATGATTAGTTTTTTATAAATTTATTAGGGTTCACTTTATGACCGGCCACCAACAGTTCAAAATGAACATGCGGGCCCGTAGATCGGCCAGTAGAACCCATTAAGGCAATTTCCTGATCTTTGCTAACCCTATCGCCTAACTTTACAAGAAGCTCTTTGCTATGAGCATATCGCGTGACATAACCATTGCCATGGTCAATTTCTATTGTTTTACCATAGCCACTTTTGTTTCCCGTCCAACTGACTAAGCCATCTGCTACCGCATAAATTGCATCACCTTCTTGACCCGCAAAATCGATGCCATGGTGAAACGCCATTTTGCCATTAAAGGGATCAACACGTTTGCCATAATGCGACGATAACCAACCGGTATTGATGGGTCTTCTACTTGGAATTGTTGATGCAATTGCGTCATCGGTCACCGCATATATTTGCATCACTTCTAGTTGCTGTAACTGTTGTTCAAAGGTATCAGACAAGTAAGTAAGGTTAAAGTTGAATTCTGTGTCGGTAAGCGCAACTCCGTCTTGCTCGATCCCACCTTGTCCAAGATCAGAATCAAATACGTATTGTGACAAATCAAAACCTGTCAGATTGGCAAGTTGCTTTGTTATTGCTTTTAATCTAATGGCCTCAGCTTGCAGAATGCCTAAGCGTTTTGCATAAATTTCAGGTATATTCTGGTCAATATTGTTACTGCTTTTATCTTCTGCTAATGTTGATGAAGATTCTGAATGCAATTTTGCGTAATGGGGTGTTACTGTCGAGGATGTATTCAATAGGGTATGTTGTGAAACATAAAACACAGCACATGCAAAAACAATCAAAAATAGGATACTTGCCATAATCAGGTGAAATGATGTGAGTGTCCAATGTTTATGTGCCGATTTATTCGGCGATATAATGAGAACCTGCATGTTTAATAACACCTCTAAAACATATCTAAAATATTAAAAATATTTCTTAATAAATTACGGATGAAAAAATAAGGAACAATTAAAATTACTGCGAACACGGTGTATAACTAATAGCTTAGAAAGCAGGGCAAACTCATACTTTTATTTTAAGCACCTTTAATAAGTATTGGTTATCCCAACCCGCTTTTAGTCTTTTCCCTTTAATTCCTTGTTTTTCTGTTTTTTCATTTTTCAATAAGTTTAGAGCTATTTTCAGCAATACAGAGTAGTTCTGTGCGGCATTTTGATTCCTTTTTCTAGAGGCATCTTCAGAGAAAGCAACATCAAGAGTCCAATGCAACTTGTTCTCAACAGCCCAATGAGAACGAATTGAAGTTTGAAATACACTAGCGTTATTCTCTAAGTTTGAAATGTAATAACGTGTTGCCTTTTCGGTTGCTTTATCACTGTTTTTAAATTCCCTAATACTTTCTATTCTTATGATACTAGCTAAGTCTTTCCAAGCATTTTGATTTTCAATAAACTTAAAATCAGTAATAACACTACAAGTTCGAGTTTCAATTCTTCCATGCCCTAGATCTTCATTAACACTAACTTCTAACTGTTTTGCAAACTTAAATTCATCTTGTATTTCTTCTAATAATTGAGCTTGGTTTTCTTTTACAGCTAAAATATAATTGGCTTCATTATCAATTATCTTTTCTGCAATTTCTTTTTGTGTACCCATAGCATCAATGGTTACGGTCTGTTGTGCTATATCAAGAATATCTAATAATTGAGGAATTGCCGTTATTTCATTTGATTTTTCAGCCGTTTTTATTTGTCCCAAAACAAGATTGGCTTCACAAGCCCAAGCACTAACCATATGTACAGGCGACTTTCTACCATGTGATTTTGCTCCTCTAATTGTTTTACCATCAATAGCTATTATTTGTCCTTTGCTCAAGTCTGAAATTGAATTAACCCATTGAATAAAACACGTTTCAAATTGAGTGCTATCAATGGAAGAAAACACTCTGTTTATAGTGTCTTCAGAGGGAATTCCATTCGGTAATTCAAGGAATATTTTTAAAAAATCTTCTTTTGATTTAGCAAATCCAACCATTTGTTTCCATGTTTCCGCTCCACAAATCACCGAAATTATTCCTATAAGAAGAATGTCAATTAAGTTGTGAAGTTGGTTTATATGGCTTCTAGGATCTTCTACCTGCTTAAAAATGCTTATTATTTTACTNTCTGATTTCATTGAGTTAAATTATTGATTATCAATATAATATACAAATAATCAATAACTTAAACAAGTATAATTCAATCAATTATCTTGTCTTTTTTTGAAAAAAAGTATGAGTTTGCCCTGCATAATAAGTTCCTAACTTTCCCTTTATCTATTTTTTCTACTATATTTGCGCTCAATATTTTTTACCTTATTATTTATGAAACTTTATACTCCACTACTATTACTTTTTTTATTTACATCTTGCTTAGGAAATGATGATAATAGTACCTCAAATAATGTAAATCAAACTGAAGCCGATATTATTCAATATATTGAAGACCGAAATTTAGAAGCAACAAGAAGTGATAGTGGTTTGTATTATGTAATTTACGAAGAAGGAAATGGAGATAAACCAGATAGTGATTCAAATGTTACAGTAAGTTATAAAGGCTATTTTTTGGATGGATCGGTATTTGATCAAAGTAATGAATCTGGTATATCATTTAATTTACAACAAGTAATTAAAGGGTGGACAGAAGGAATTACTTATTTTAATGAAGGCGGAGAAGGAATATTAATAGTCCCTTCTCATTTAGGCTATGGAGCTAATTACTACAACGGCATTCCAGGTGGGTCTGTATTAATTTTCGATATCAAATTATTAAAAGTTGATTAACTTCTTATTCCATGGGTAAATTTATCAATTAAATTCACTCCATTTTTACTTAAATGTTCTACAAAAGCAGATCCGATAATTGCTCCTTTAGCATATTTAGTTGCCTGATTATAGGTTGCTGAATTTGAAATTCCAAATCCAATTATTTGTGGAGTTTTTAAATTCATTTTAGTAATTCTTTCAAAATATTCATTTTGAATATTACTGAAACTATTTTGAGTTCCGGTTACACTTGCCGAACTTACCATGTAAATAAAACCATTAGAAATTTTATCAATAAAACGAATACGCTCGTCTGATGTTTGAGGCGTAATTAAAAATATATTTATCAAATTATATTTTTCAAAAATAGCTTTGTAATTTTCGT